>JABMPO010000418.1 GCA_013203015.1 Fidelibacterota bacterium | reverse complement strand
GGCAAGTACTGTTAGATAACAACCGTTGATCAAGGCCGGCAAGTCGCGCCGGAGCTTGATTAAAGTTTTATAAGTATTAAAGATATCTCCATTGATGGTCACCAGATCGCGCTCTCGCTGATAATTGCAATCGTCAATTCGATCACAGGGATGGGCAATTTCATCATCGAAATCAAATTCGGACCATAGCATCGGTTTGCGACAGTCGGGGTCATCGGCGCCCCACATCCCGGCCTCATCACCATAATATATATAAGGAGCACCAGGATAGGTGAATTGGAAAGCTACGATACTTTTGAGTTTTTCCCATTCCGACTGTGATGGGGAACCTATATCGAAATCACGATTGTAATATAGGTTGTTGCCATGATCCAACCAGCGGTCGGGATTGGCGACGGCCGAGGCGATCCGTTCCGAATCGTGACTGCCAAGCAGGTTTTGCAGATGATAAATCTTGTCTTTGCCATAATCAATCTCAACGGATTTAAGTAAACTATCAAGAACTGTTGGTTGGATTTGCTGATTTTCGTCGATAAAAAATCTAAACATGGCATCGGCAAAACGATAATTCATGACGCCATCGAAAATATCATCTGCCAGCCAGGGCGCTGCGTTGAATTGGTGGTTGTTCCAGTAATCCTCCCACCAGACTTCTCCGGTTAAGTAGGCCTGGGGATTAATATCTTTGACCCAACCGTTGAATAACCGCCAGAAATCGATCTGAACCCGTTCTGCTACATCCAAACGCCAACCGTCAATTCCATCGGTCGGATCACCATCGCCATTGGGATCGCCCCAGCGCTGTACAATATTTTTTAGATGATTGCGAATTGGTTCTATGGGACCACTGGCATCCTGGCGGAAAGCCGGCAGGTCGGCAACGTAGCCGGTGTACTCCATAGTTTCGGCACCAGGTCGCAATAGAAACAGCGGCAGGGTCTGGAATTCGTTAAGGTGTGATTCATCCCTGCCCGAAGAACCTTTGATATTAAACCAGTTGTAATAGGGACTGGCCTCGCGATTTTCAATCACATCCTGAAAAGCCCAGAAGGTCAAGCCCACATGATTGAAAACGCCGTCAATAATAATATGCATATGGCGGGCGTGGACTTCTTGGATGAGCTGCAGAAATAATCTATCGGCTGCGGTCCATTGCCAGGATGAGGAATCCAATGGATCTTCCGCCGCTACAATTAGCTGATCACCAACTGGATCCGGTCCGAGAAATCGATCGATGTGATGATAGGATTCAGCTCCATATTTATGGGATGAAGGAGATTGGAAAACCGGATTTAGATAGATGGCGGTGACACCGAGATCGTCTAAATAATCTAATTTATCAATAATTCCCTGAATATCTCCGCCATAGCGGCGAATTTGAAATTGGTACTTAAACGGTTGTCCGTTGGCAATCTCCCAGGGTTGAAATTCATACCAATCGGAGGTCCAGGGTGAAATTTGCCAATCGGTCTGGTATTCCCAGGGCCAGACGCCCATCAACGATTCGGCAGTGGGGTCATTGGACGGATCACCGTTATTGAAGCGTTCGGGGAGGATTTGATACCAGATCGCCTCCTTCGCCCATTCCGATTTAGAGGGTTCAGTAAAAACCAGGTTCGGAAGTAAAATACTGATCGCTATGACTTGCTTTAACAATCCGGTGTTTATCTTTGCGTTTTTTGTATTAAATTTGGTAACTCACTTATGAGTTACGCATCCGATATTATGGTGATTTGCTTGATACAGCAACACTTTTTCAGTAAAATTTTTGACTACGGATATTTACCTGAATGGTTTTAAAAAATGATCAATAATGAAAATACAATTATTGACTTGCTGAAAGAATTCGGTTTTTCTGCCAACGCCGGAAAAGCCTATCTTTCGCTATTAAAGAACTATCCTGCTACTGGTTATGAAATCAGCACCCGGTCAGGGATTCCCCGGTCTGCGGTTTATTCGGTGATCAACCGTTTGCAGGAACACGGCCTGATCAATGCCAGCGGACAGGAACCGAAGCGTTATATTCCCATTGCCCCGTCGGCATTACTGGAACATTTAAGTCAATCTCATGACGCTCGTATTGATGATTTAAAAGCAGCCTTTGATGAACTGGACACCAAGGAAGAGGCCTTTGATTTCTGGCATATAAATGGTTATCGTAATCTGATACTGAAGATGCGCGATAGTATTAATAGTGCCAATGAGAAGATTTTTCTCAGCATTTGGGCCAAAGATTATTCGGGGGTGGAAAAAGAATTGGAAACTGCCAATGATCGGGGGGTGGATATATACATGTTCAGTTTCTGTGAGCTGCCAAATCCGGTTGGGACAGTTGTCAGTTATAATCTTGATGAAGATGATTTACTGAAAATCTGGAACCCCAAAGTTATTCTGGTAGTCGATAATACTGTTTCTATCATGGGTAGCACCTTGGATATTGCCAACAGTAAAGCCATCTGGACGCGTAATCAGGCAATCACGGAAATTGCCACTAATCACATTGTACTAGACATAACACTGGCGGGTCAACGGCAAGAAATTTCAGTAAGTGAAATAACCGAGAATATGATGCGTCGCGGCGATATTCATCTCGATGAGCTGTTGGAACAAAAGCCTTCCTGAAAATAAATAGCTGTATATCAGCCAGAAAATAATATGGATCAATTACCACGGAGATCATTTTGACTCTTCATTCTGCGGAGATTTTTTTAACATTAAACAATTTGAAAATTGGAGACGTATTGGTAATAAATAGTATGGAATGGACAATCGCTTCCATTCATTCAGATATTATAGATTTTTATCGAGAAGGCATCGATGGCAGCAATCGGGTTTTACAGATGAATGAAAGAGAATTGGATACGCTATTACAGGAACAACCCCGATAGATGAAAAAAGTACAGTTTATTTTTGGCATTCATAATCACCAGCCGGTAGGAAATTTTGATTATGTATTCGAAGAAGCATTTCAGAAAAGCTATTTACCCTTTATCGAAGTTCTTGAGCAACATCCGCGAATTGCCATGGCAATTCATTTCAGCGGCTGCCTCCTGGAGTGGCTGGAAGACCGTTACCCGGAATTTCTTGATCGGATTGCCGAATTGGTCAAGCGTGGAAATATTGAAATTATGGCGGCCGGTTTTTACGAACCAATTCTGGCCATTATCCCTGATAAGGATAAGCTGGGGCAAATTAATAAACTACGCGATTATATCCAGCAGCGATTCAGCTACACTGCCAGGGGTTCATGGTTGACTGAACGGGTTTGGGAACCCCATTTAGCTAAGCCAATTCAGGAAACCGGTATTGAATACATTACCGTTGATGATTATCATTTCATTGCCAGCGGTAAAGAGCTGAATGATCTGACCGGTTATTTTAATACTGACGAACAAGGGCACACGATTGGTGTTTTTCCAATCAGTCAACGATTGCGCTATGCCATGCCTTTTAAGGATCCGGAAGCTACGATTGACATATTGCGGGACTATGCCACCGAAGATGGAGACAATGTTATTGTAATGGCCGATGATGGTGAAAAATTTGGTTTATGGCCCGGCACTAATGAAAATTGTTATGGATCAAACCAGTGGTTAGAAAGGTTTTTTACAGCTCTGGAAGACAATCAGGATTGGATAAAAACTACAACCTTTAAGGATTATTACCGTAACAATGGTCCCAGAGGACTGGTATTCCTGCCTACCGTAAGTTATTTTGAAATGAGCGAATGGACCCTGCCGGCCGAACAAGGATTACGCTTTATCAGCCTGGTAGATCGATTTGGCCATAATGGTACCATGGAAAAAGTACGGCCTTTCCTCCGGGGTGGAACCTGGCGCAATTTTCAATCCCTGTATGAGGAATCCAATTGGATGCAAAAACGCATGACCCAGGTTTCTTATCGATTGGAAGCAATTGCAAAAACCGGTCAACTGACCAGCCCTGATTTAGTGGAAGCCAGGGATAATATATGGCGTGCACAATGTAACTGCGCCTATTGGCATGGCGTTTTCGGTGGTTTGTACCTGCCCCATTTACGGCACGCAATCTATACCCATTTGCTGGCAGCCGAAAAAACACTCGACAAAATAGCCGGCGTCAATACTAATCCTCAGGATATTGACAAAGACGGTGCCACCGAATGTGTTCTTCAATCGGCAGCTATTAAAGCTATTGTTAGCAGTGCTGGTGGATCGATTAAAGAGCTGGATGTTCTTGCCAGAAATTTTAACCTTGTGAACACCATGCGCCGCTACAACGAGAGCTATCACGCGAAAGTTACTGAAGCTGTAAAGGCCGCGGAATCCGCTGGTTCGATTCATGATCTGGCTCTGGCCAAGGAAGAAGGGTTAGAAGAATACCTGCAATTTGATCGCTGGCCCCGGCGTATCCTGCAGGATCATTTTTTCGAAAATCAGGTAAGTGCTAAAGAATTACGCCGTGAATTTCCGGAAAAAGGAAATTTACCAGAAATCAGATATCAGATTGAGCAGGACAATGGCGTGCACCTTACGGGGCTGGGAGTTACTCTGGATACTGTGGTCGAAATCAATAAAAAATTGCGATTGGATGGCAATCAATTGACCATTGATTTGAGATTAATAAATCGTGGAGACAATCATCTAAGTGGTATTTATGCCAGCGAATTCAATTTTTCTTTACTGGGGGGACATACGCCAGATCGCTACTATCTTTTTGATGGCCAGAAACCTAACGTCGCCTGGCTGGATAGTTTGCATGATTTAGAGAATACCGGTTCGGTCGCCCTCGTTAACGAGTGGGATCGTTTCAAGCTGAATCTAATATTTGACTCACAGCAAAAAATAGCCTGTTATCCGGTGGAGACCGTATCCATGTCGGAAGCCGGTTTTGAACGTGTCTATCAAAGTTCAGTCATATTGCCCTTCTGGCAATTGAATCTGGAGTCGGGGGAGCAATTTGAGACACAGTTTACCTTGACAATCGAATTACTGGACTGAATCACCTATGTATAAAATTGCTTATTTCAGCGCCGAGATCGGTATTTCATCCAAACTGCCTACTTACAGTGGCGGTCTGGGAGTATTGGCAGGCGATCATATTAAAGCTGCTGCCGATGCCAGCGTCCCTCTCTGTGCCGTAACATTGTTGTATAAAGAAGGCTATTTCAAACAAAGAATCGATGAAGAAGGTAATCAAACGGAAACCTATCCCCGGTTTGATCCGGATCCGATTATGCAGCAGTTACCGGTAGAATTTTCTTTGCCACTTCAGGGACGGGTGGTCAATATCCGGGCCTGGCAATATATTCATCGTGGTTTAACCGGGCACGAAATCCCCATATTTTTATTGGATACGGATGTCGAAAGCAATCGCCCCGAGGATCGAATAATTACTCTGCGGCTTTATTCCGGTGATAAGAACCACCGCATTTTACAGGAAGCCATCCTTGGTTTTGGCGGTATACGACTGCTGCAGGCGCTCAATATTAATAATATTGAATCCTATCATATGAATGAAGGGCATTGCTCATTTTTAACACTGGAGTTGTTAAGAAAATACAAGGGAAATCAGGATGAAGTTCGGAAGCGCTGTGTGTTTACTACCCATACTCCGGTACCGGCCGGACATGATCATTTTGCAATGGAGCGCTGTAAGAATCTGTTGGACGGACTGATCCCTGATAATCTGGAATTGCCATCACTGGTACAAAACAGTCGTATGCACATGACCGAACTGGGCTTGTATTTCAGTCGCGCTGCGAACGGTGTTTCCAAATTGCATGGTTCGGTGGCCAGGGATCAATTCCCTGATTTTGCAATCAATCATATTACTAATGGTGTATATCATAATTATTGGGTCGGAAAACCATTTCGCGAATTATTTGACCGGGTATTTCCCCGCTGGCGCCTGAATCCGGAAGAATTATTGCGGATTGATGAAATCCCAGATGAAGATATCCTGGAAGCTCGCCGTTCATTGAAAAATTTCTTGCTAGGTTATGCTAATTCCCAGACTCAGAAAGCCTTGTCAGAAAATATTTTGACCCTTGGTTTTGCCCGGCGCGCAGCTTCTTATAAAAGGGCTCGGTTGATCTTCCGCGACCTGGATCGGCTGGTAGAGATCGGGCAGGGAAAAATCCAGATTATCTTTGCCGGTAAAGCTCATCCCAAAGATGATCTAGGGAAAGATATTTTGAAGGATATTGTCGGGAATGCCAACCGTCTATTTGGTACAGTTAAGGTGGTTTTTCTGGAAAATTATAATATGTGGCTGGGACGAATAATAACAGCTGGAGTCGATGTGTGGCTGAATACACCGGTGCGTCCCCATGAAGCATCCGGAACCAGTGGGATGAAAGCGACTCTGAATGGTATTCCCAATCTGTCGGTGTTAGACGGTTGGTGGGACGAAGCCTGCCAGGATGGAGTTAACGGTTGGGCTATTGGATCTCGTTCTGAGACGGATGATGAAAAAGACGCCGATCACCTGTATTCTATTCTTGAACACCAGGTGATTCCAACATATTATAATGATCAGGACCGGTGGCTGAAATTGATTCGCGCCGCCATCAAAACAGGCGTACGATTTACCGCTCATCGCATGATGCGCGATTATGAAAATCAACTCTACAAATAGGATTGATCATTGGTGATCATCGATTCACGAATCAGAGTTTCACCGGATCAGTCAAACATTTTGCGGAACACGGTTTTAAGCGTGTAATTTAGAGTATGAAAATCCTGTTTGCTGCTGCTGAAGTTGCTCCTTTTTCCAAGGTTGGTGGTTTGGCAGATGTGGCAGGAGCCCTACCCGCTGAATTGGCTGCAAGCGGTACCGGGGTACAGGTCGTTTCACCATTATATTCGTTCATTAACCAACAGAAACACGCCATTGAATCGATTGGTATAACCGGTTCTGTGCGTCTCGGTCTAACTTCCCACCCCTTTGAAATTGCCAAGTGTGTTAACAGCCAGGAACCACGGTTGGAATGCCTGTTTGTAATCAATGAATATTTTTATAGTCGCGAAGGAATTTATACCAGAGCAGACGGTGAGGGCTTTGAGGATAACACTGACCGATTTTTCTTTTTTCAAAAAGTAATTGTTGATTTGATAATCAGGGGAATTCTCAATCCTGATATAATACATGTAAATGATCACCACACAGCCCTGATTCAATTTCTGCTGCATAATCGTAAAATTGACATTCCGACACTGCTGACCGTTCACAATTTTCAGTACCAGGGACATTTTACTGTTGCTGAATCTGGGATGTTGGGACCGAATGATCGGGCCGAACTAAAGGCTAATTCCGCTGTCGACATGGAAAATTATAACGCCCTGGAAATTGGTATTCGCTACACCCAGCATACCAATACGGTCAGCCCGACCTACGCCAGTGAATTGCTTGAGCAAAGTCCCATGTCATTTGGGCTTCATAATGTATTGCTGAAATACCGTGAGCGATTTTCAGGCATTTTAAATGGGGCTGATTATACATATTGGAATCCTCAAGTAGACCAACTGATTCCGTTTAATTACTCACATGCTGCTATGACCGGTAAATTGGAAAATAAGCAGGCTTTGGCCAAACGCTGCAACCTGCCTTTTAACTCTGATATTCCAATCATTGGTTCAGTTTCCCGATTGGTTGAGAGCAAAGGTTTCGATTTGATTCTGGAAATAATGGGGCGTCTGCTGTCCCTGCCGGTTCAGATGATATTTCTTGGTACGGGACAGCCGGAATATCAGGAACAATTAAGCAAGTGGGCCAGGAAATACCCTGATAATATTTCTTTCACGGCAGCTTATGATGAACCACAGGCTCATCTTATCGAAGCTGGGTCGGACCTGTTTTTGATGCCGTCACGGTTCGAGCCCTGTGGATTGAATCAAATTTACAGTTTGCGATACGGTACCGCCCCAATTGTCCATTTCACCGGCGGGCTGGCTGATACGGTACAGAACTGGGATGGCAATACGGGTAATGGTTTTGTGTTTGACAATTACGACAGTGAAACGCTGTTAGCTACCATCCATCAGGCTGTGAACGTTTATCAAAATTTACCTAATCAGTGGAATAATTTGCGGGAAAACGCAATGTCTGCGGATTATTCCTGGGAAAATTCGGCGGCAGCATACCGAAAATTATATCAACAGTTACTTGCGAAAGAGTAATCGAATGGCTAGTAAACTACGAATGGATGCAATAATTATGGGTGGCGGTCGTGGTGCACGATTGTACCCATTGACTATGAACCGGGCTAAACCGGCGGTGGGCATCGGGGGAAAATACCGTTTGATAGATATTCCCCTCAGCAATTGTATTAACTCAGGTATTAATAATATTCATATCCTAACCCAAGTCAATACGGCCTCCCTGCATCGGCACATTTTCCAGACCTATAAATTTGATATGTTTTCGCCGGGGAATATTGAAATCCTGGCGGCCCAACAGACCTTAAAAGCCGCCAATTGGTTCCAGGGTACCGCCGATGCTGTTCGTTCCTACTGGGACCGCTTCAGTAAATTACCCGCTAGTCATTTCCTGATTCTCGCAGGTGACCATTTATATTCCATGAACTACCGCGAGTTCTATCGCACTCATCTGGAAAGTGAGGCGGAGGTAACGATTGCAGTAATCCCGATCCCGGTGGCTATTGCCTCCAGATTTGGCGTATTACAGTGCGATGACCAAGGCGTGGTTGAGAAATTTGTAGAGAAACCGGATGACCCGGCAATAATCAAGGAGCTATCCGTCTCTTGTGAATCTGGCGACTGCGTGCTGGGATCAATGGGTATTTACATCTTCCGGAAAGATGTTTTACAGAAAGCGCTCAGTTTTACCGGTAATGATTTTGGTAAAAATATAATCCCAGCCTGTCTGGAACAGTTTAAAACAACGGTCTATCGGTTTGAAGGCTACTGGGAGGACATTGGTACCATCGGCTCCTTTTTTGAGGCCAATATCAATTTAACTGATGACGATCCGGCTTTCAGTTTTTTCGATGTGATCAATCCCATATTTACCCGTCCACGTTTTCTACCGGGCAGTAGGATAACCGGCGCCACCGTGATCAGCTCCATTATTAATGAAGGTTGCCAGATCGGCAAAGCAAAGATAAATAAATCCATATTGGGTACCCGCAGTATCGTTCAGGATAACGTTGACCTGGATCAGGTTTATATGCTGGGTGCCGACATTTATGAAAACCGGTCTAATGATCCCGACGATATCCCCTTGGGAATTGGGGCCGGATCGGTACTGAAACGGGTCATCCTCGACAAGAATGTGCGGATTGGTCAAAATGTCAAGCTGATCAATAGTGATCGGGTGGAGCACAGTGAAAACGACTTTTGCTGTATTCGCGACGGGATCATTGTGATACCGAAGAATACTGTAATTCCTGCTGGAACCGTTATCTGATTAGCGGGGATGAGTTAAATATCAGATTAAAAATAATTATTCAATCTTAAGTTAGAGGGTAAGGAGTAAAATAATGCAGGCAATTGATTATGGAATTATCGCTGTTTATCTGACGGCTATTGTAGCTATCGGTTTGTACCTGCAGCGCAAAGCATCAGCAGGAATCGATTCTTATTTTCTTGGCAACCGCAATCTGCCCTGGTGGGCGCTGGCGGCTTCGGGGATGTCATCCAATCTGGACATCAGCGGTACAATGATTATTGCTGCACTGATTTACGCTCTGGGTGCAAAGGGATTTTATATCGAGATTCGCGGCGGCGTAACCCTGATCATGGCTTTTTTGATGATTTACATGGGTAAATGGAACGCCCGCTCCAAGGTAATGACCCTGGCGGAATGGATGGAATTGCGCTTTGGCAAGGATACCCAGGGTCGGACTGCCCGATTAATTTCGGCTATTAGCTCGATCATAATGACAATTGCCATGGTAACTTACTTCGCCCTGGGTGGCGGTAAATTCCTGGATAAATTCCTCGGTATCGAAAATTATCTGGGCTTGCCATCGGAATTTTGGGCCGCTTCTATTCTGATTGCGATTGCCATGATTTATACGGTGGCATCCGGATTATACGGTGTTGTCTGGACCGATGTTTTTCAGGGTATTCTGATTTTTTCAGCCATAATGTACATGGCTGTTAAGGCCTGGGGAATTGATCTGCCAGAAGAATTTACCATCTCATTACCCATGTTTGATGGCGGTTTCC
>JABMPO010000417.1 GCA_013203015.1 Fidelibacterota bacterium | reverse complement strand
CCGTACCGCGCGACTGTATCGGTGTTCCGGGTCTGGGATTTGATCGTTTGACCCACCGTTTTTAGCACCAGGTCACCGATCTGGTGACCATAGGTATCATTAAAATTCTTAAAATGATCGATATCTATCATGATGGCGCTGATATCCCGGGCATGTCGAGCTGCCCTGGCAAACTCGTCCTTAAGCTTATCAAAAAAATAACGTCGGTTATGGAGTCGGGTAAGATCATCGATGGTCGCCATCTCAGTAATAATCTGCTGGCTTTTTTCAATACTATCCATGAGACGCCTAATAAAGGCATAGGTGACAATCAGTAGGATCAAAAGGGCAAAAGCACTAAAAATAAATATCATGACATTGTTGATCCATAGTCCTCGTTCAACTTCACTGATATCCAGAAAGACACTGATGCCTCCACGAATGTCGCCCACTTCGTAGCCTTGTTCGGCGTGGCATTGCAGACAGGCTTCCTCAACCGGCAGGGGAGCCATGTAACGAAAATAGGTCTTACTGTCAGACTTTATTTTAGTATACACCTCGGTTTTACCTTCTTCAAAGGCCTTTAAAGCCCCCCTTTCAAAATCATCCGGTGCATTTCCAGGATTCAGCGGTTTCAGACTGGTAATATGAAATGAATATAAACTGTCTTCCCGAGCGAATTCGGAGATTTCACGAGTCATGAGGGCGGGATTTTTCTTGGTAAACACTTTACCTTCTACCGTTGTGATATCCGGGTTTTCCAGATAAGGGTTTGACTCAACCCCTTCAGTCTTTTCCACATAAACACCATTAAATTGGGCATTCCAGTGACGGGTTAAAACAATATCTTGAAAATGGGTTCGGCTCCGAGAGATCACCTCATCGTTAACCAATTGTTTAGTTTTTACAAATAATCCAAGAAACATCCCCAAAGTAAAAAGCGTAATCACCAGCAAAATCCGTCGAATAAATTTTTTCCACAACTTTTTAGTGTCCATTACTCCCCCTATTTAATACAGGCCTGATCATGTAGCAAATCGGTTCAACCCTTGTAAAGCTGGATTTTAATTAAATTTAACATTATTTATTTACACATACTAACCTACTGTCATTTATTTCCTTTATGCTCCATCAAGCGTAATTTCCAGTGTTATGATTGACCAGGAAATAGACCAGAATGAACCAGACCCCCACAGCAAAAACCGCATTTGGCGTTGTATTAATGTCGATCTTACTGGCATTCCTGCTGACAGGAATTGTCAGCATAGTTTTAGGTCCTGACACAGACCAAAAATTACTGGTTTATACATCCATTTTTATCGGACAGGGTTTTATGGCTGTCCCACTAATAATTTACCTGCATAAAAACAAAATCCAATTAGTAAGAGCATTACGCTTAAATCCGGTTTCTCCTCGAATTATAGCGGGCACGGTTTTGATTGCCCTGGGAACAGTTCTGATTTCGGAAGAATTCGATCGGCTGATGGAATTTTTTATAGCTGATCCGATGACATTTGACCAAATCGAGCAATTTCTAAAAATTGATTCATTCAATTCCGGGATTATTTTATTTTTAGGAATCGCAGTCTTCGCACCAATTGGTGAGGAATTATTATTCCGGGGCTATCTACTACAGGCGCTGGAAAATCACTGGCAGGATATTACACGAGCGATTCTGGTAACCGCATTAGCTTTTGCCATAATTCATTTAAATCCGTACTGGGTCATTCAGGCCTACCTGATGGGTGTTGTGTTGGGATATCTATCGTGGCGAACAAATTCGGTTTTACCCGCCATCATCTGCCATGGTGTTTACAACGCCTTGGCCTTATTATTAACGAATTTATTCCCTGCTGATACTGCGTTTTACCGCTGGGGAAATCATGTTTCACCAATCTGGCTGCTGCTGGCAGTGGGTGCAATTATTGCAGGGCTTTACCTGCTGAATTCTCGAAGGGAGGTTTCCGCATGAAAAAGGAAATGTTTGGTCATGAAATCACGGTATTGAGAGATACGTTTCGGCGGCTATTACGGCGCCACGCCAAAATCAATATTGTCAGGCTGATCGATAAGACCCACCCGGCCGACCTGGCTTTGATTTATCGCCATTTCAATGACGATGAACAGAAAATGTTGTTTGACATGATGGACGCTACCGAAGAGACGGCAGAATTTATCAGCGAGTTGGATGACTCCATTATCAGCAATCTACTGGAAGATGAAACACCCCAGCGAATTTCCAGCATCATCCGTGAGGCCGGGTCAAATGATCAAGCCTTTATTCTGGGTTTGCTACCGGAAGAACTCAGCCGTGCTGTCATGGAATTAATGAAGGAAGAAGAACAGGCGGAGTTGGAAGAAATAATGAGTTATCCGGAGGACAGTGCCGGAAGCCTGATGTACACTGATGTATTTACCCTTCACGAAAACACCCTGGCCAGCGAAGCAATTGCGGCACTTCAGAGTTTTGAGAAGGCTGAGATGGTCTTTTACCTGTATGTTACTGATGAAGAAGGTCAACTATCCGGTGTGATCTCCCTGCGCGATCTGGTTACAACACCACCGGACAGCGCCCTCAAAGAAATCATGATCAAACATGTTTATTCCGTTCGTCCCGAGACCGACCAGGAAGAGGTTGCAAAAATTGTATCGCGCTATAATTATCTGGCAGTTCCGGTACTCGATGTGGATAATCACATCCTTGGTATTGTGACCGTTGATGATGTGGTTGACGTTATCCGCGAGGAAGCAACAGAAGACTTTCTCCAGATGGCCGGTGTCGGTAAGGACCGGGAAATACTATTAAAATCAAGCTGGGGTAATGCCAAAAGTCGCCTGCCTTGGCTGTTTGCCAGTCTGATTGGCGGTATTACTGCAGCTTTGATCATTGGCATTTTTGAAGAAATGCTGGAAACTTGGTTGATTCTGGCGGCATTCATTCCGGTGATTATCGG
>JABMPO010000416.1 GCA_013203015.1 Fidelibacterota bacterium | reverse complement strand
TTTCGCGGATGAATCTTTCAATATCGTTTGCAGAACCGGCAGGTTGTAACACAGGGTTTTTCCGCTGGCGGTGGGGGTTACTACCACTACATTTTTACCTGCTTCAAGATTATTCCAGGTTGCGGCTTGATGTGAATAAAGCTGTTTTATTCCACGCTGCTGATAAGCTGCTTTCAAGCGCGAATCAACAGTAGCCGGGAAATCAACATATTCCGCCGGGCGACCGCTGATATGCCGAACGTGAGCAATATTTGGACCCAGCGTTGGATGGGTTGTTAAATACTCGACTAAAGCCGGGCGCTTTTTTTTAGAATCAGCCACGAATTATAGACAGTCCTCGATTCGCTCGATCTCTTCATTGATTAATTTGATTTCACCGGCCGCCAGATTATGTTCAAGTTGATCGAGTGATGTGACTCCCAAAATCACTGATGCCACCTCTGCTCGGCGCAATATCCAGGCCAGCGCTAATTGTGCCAAACTGTAACCAAGCTCCTGCGCCAGTTTTTTTAGGCGCTCAGACCGCTGTAGATTTTCCCTGGTTAAATAGCGGGACATGAATTTTCCACCATTAGTAGCAGATCGACTGCCTGGAGGGTCCGGTTCATCAACGGTATATTTTCCAGTGAGTACGCCGTGCGCCAGTGGGGAATAAATAATATTACCGACACCAAACTTTTTACAGGCCGGGAATAGGGTTTCTTCAACGTCACGCTCAAGCAGGTTATAACAGGGTTGGCTGGAAATGAAGCGCGGAAAACTATTATTAATTGCCAGCTCCATGGCCGTTGTAACCTGTTCCCCGTTAAAATTCGAGCAGCCTGCATACAATATTTTACCTTGTCGGACTAATATTTCCAGCGCTTCCAGGCTTTCTTCCAACGGGGTATCCAGATCGAATGAATGAAATTGATATAGGTCAATATAATCCATTTTCAAGCGCCGCAGGGAAGCATGACAGGCTTCAATAATGTGTTTTTTTGATAAACCGGCGCCCATTGGTCCGGGATGCATTCGACCAAAAACTTTGGTTGCCACTACCAGTTGTTCCCGCGGTAAATCCCGGGCTGCTTTACCCAGCACAACCTCAGCCATTCCTTCAGAATAGACATCGGCCATGTCAAACAGATTTACACCAATATCAAAAGCTTTATGTATAATCGCCACCGATCTGCTCTCTTCAACCGTACCGCCAAGTGTCAGCCAACCACCGAGGCTGAGTTTGCTGACCCTGAGACCCGATTTCCCTAAGTACCGATAGCGCATTTCATGATGGGCCGGTTCAAGCTTTGAAACCATTGTACCTCCGTATGTTTTTCGAAGTAATATTTAGTACCGGTACGAATTCAGCCAAATATTCAGAATGCCCGGTGCAACTATGTTCCAAATTAAAAATAAAAGCCCCACTGAACCAACCACCGCCAGCCCCAGCGAGTACCGCTACCAATGGGATGAGAAATCCATAATGGCAGGTATAATCCCAGCTCAACTAAAGACTGAGATTCTATTCCAATTCCTGCTGAAGCATAAATCGGATTGTCGGTTATGGCTGACCAGCGCTCTTCGGGATTGCCACCGGATTGCTCCGCCAGGGCGCCGTCAATATAGACCATCGGCCATACCGGCCATTCGGTGATAACACCAACGCTAAATCCAGACCCGATCACTGAATTCCAGTATTCGTCTTTGACTGGTGTAAAACCACGGTAAAGAGGAACAAATTCGGTGCGGGGACGCCAGGCTCGCAATTGGTGTTGCAAGCGATAGCGCAAATAATTGCTGGTCCGTTCATCCCAGACTAAACCGAATTCTCCATGTGTCCTGACAATTAATTTATCCAGGATCCGGCTTTCAAAGTCAACCAGACCGGATAATCGAGCAAAAGCATCGGTTTTTTTTTGAAATGCCTGACCTGCCATAAAAGCGAATTGCATATTAGATCGCTGACGTGGGTTATACCGGAATCTGATGAAATCCACCTGTAAGGAAAATAATTTTCCCTGATTCCAACGGTTATCCGGATCTGTATTGGCAAATTCAGTGCGTTTGATCTGCCCTGTCAGCCGTTGATAGGCCGATTGTCGATTGGCAATCAAATATTTAATTGGGCCAATATAGCGACTTAATGATAACGCTTGTTCATTACGCGGGTATTCCCAACTGGTCTTCATTTCCCAGAAGGTGTGATCGATTGAATTCAATGGTGTCCGGTAAGTGAATTTTAAACCCACCTGCCGGACAGACTGTTCCAGGTTGAAGTTTACTACCAGTTCAAAAGCGTTTTGATAGAAAGCCGGTAGCAGGGGCATCAAATTCAATCCCATCCCTCCTGACAAATGTACTCCTGTGCGCCAATTTCGCCGCCAGTCTTCACGCAGGACAGGACGGTAGTACAGTTTATAAACTTCCCAGCTGGGCAGACCATAAATGGGTTGCATAAGATAAGTGCGGGGCCAGCGATTGTTAAATCTGTTGGCGTCAAATGTCCGTTTGCTCGGGTCCAGCATCACCTTTGTCACCGGACTGTCTGTAGTCAGGTTGATTTTGTCACTGGCACCAAATTGTAAATTATAAAAATAGATTGTGTCATCACTTGCAGTAATTATTTCCAAGTCCACCGGCAACATCAGCATACCACTGGTTCTGGTATTAATTTCCACATCCCAACGACGATCCTTCCTGCCACTTGATGTAACGGATTTAATCATGTAATCCGGTCGCAAATTAGTTGTCAGGGCCAGCCTGAAATTGTCCCCCATCTGTTTATCTACAAGGCGGCTTACCGTTTCAATAAAGGTTTCGGTATTTACACTCTTCCAACTGTTTTTGCTGATGTAAGTTTGAATTATCCGCCCCATCAGGCTGTCGCCCACCGCTGTCTCCAGCATCTGCAGGGCATGGAAACCAGCGGCGTAGTTGCTATATGATTCAACGCTACTTTCCCAGTTAGTCTGCCGCTGAGGCTCATACACTGGTGGAACGATTGTCCGTCCAAATAAATTATATAGTCGGCGCATGATTTCTTCTGTGGGCAATTCGTCAATGTTTTGCCACATTTCCAGCACAGCCTTTACTGATTCAAAATAGGATTTACGCTCTGATTGCGGTTTTGACACTCGATATAAATAGGCAGCATACTCTGCAAATGACTCTATTAACCTTTTTTCATACAAGATATCCGGATTAAGTACAGTACCAAACCACTGGCGGGCAACCAGTCTCGGCAACCGTTTCGCGGCAGTTTGATAGCCATCCTGAAACAGAATGAAATTCGAGCGTCCAATTACACTGGCATCAAGGGCATACCCCATCCCGATTGTCAAATGATTATTGGGAATCGGTCCAAAACGAGATTCATAGAAAGTTATTAATTCACCAATTAAATCAATTACCTTTTCGACATTGGCCGACTCTCCCGAAGTATAATAAAAATTAACTGCCAGTCCGGAAATATTAACCGTCCGCTGGATTAATTGTTTTGAAATCAAGGCTGAAAATTCCCGCGCCTGGGAGTTTTGATATCTTAGTCTGATCAGTGTTGATGTTAATGTATCAATCCTGGTTAAAGGGGCCGATGTTCCTATTCCGTAATCCCGAGGCAGTGTAATGCTCACATTATAATCGGAAAAATTATGGTAGGGTTCTCCGGTGATATAATGATCTTGTTGGTGCCACCCATCAGAATGGAAAAACTCCAGTACGGGGTAAAACTGCAGCAGATTATAAATCACAGTATCAGATTTGTTGCCGACCGTGGCAAAATTGGATCCAGGTAGCGCCGTAATCGCAGTAGTAAATGGGATTTCCAATACCACTTCCTCGCCGGGGTTCAAAGCTGGAAAAAGTCCCACTCGCATGGATATTCCAGCGCTGGATGTTATTTTCTCGAGCTGTGAAGATCGGATATTGCCAATTAACGTTTTGGGACCACCTGCCAAATCCTGATTATTAAAACCGTTGGCCGAGTTGTGAAAATGCAATTCACCCAGCGACTGGTTCCAGTTATTTTTTATCCAGACTCGATTTACACCTTCGATTTTTTTTAGCTGTCCACCATTTCCCGGTTTAAAAACCAGATCCAGTTCATATCTGACAATCAGGGGGGCTTCAGCCCAACCAAAGGAAAGGCAACTGACAAGGGCTCCAATCAGGAGCAGTAAATTGCTCTTACCTGATTTCAATTACAGGGTAATTTCCAAGCC
Organism: Fidelibacterota bacterium; assembly: GCA_013203015.1. Lineage (GTDB taxonomy): Bacteria > Fidelibacterota > Marinisomatia > Marinisomatales > TCS56 > JABMPO01. Next base: position 9,516 of record JABMPO010000416.1, on the reverse strand, counting down.
CATGCCGCTGATATAGGCACCCGGTCCGTAAAAATAGCCACCGGCGTCAATACTGATTTTGCGAAAGGTAAAAGATACAGCCGCTCCTGATGCAGCAAGCAAATCCCGGAAATCCTGATATCCCGGAGCCTGGTCAATCTTCGCGGTGGAGGTACCCCAGCGCAATTTAAATCCAGGTGCCAAATTTATAATACCATTCACAACAGCAAACGACGATTTGCTGGCCGGATAATACCCTATGTCGAGAGCCAATTCCAGGGGGAGATGTGCCAATGAGCGCGCAATACCGATTACTACCTGGGTTGGTAGATCTTCCCTGATTTCAGTATAATTTTTACGCACTATTCCAAGATTTCGTATTGCCGCTCCTATTTTCAGGCGATGCTTTTTGGAATTAATCGAAACACCGCTGGTAAAAGTAAATATTTGAGCTTTGTAATCTTCTATTTGGCTAGTGAAAGCTCCGACTGTCAAACCATATTTTATAATGCCCCGGGGAGTAGTTCCCGCAGTTGAGAGGGTCAACCAGGTGTCATCAACACTGTAGCTTCCGGTAGATTGGGCTTCATTGTCATAGCCGTCAAATTCCCCATAATTCAGTTGCCGCAGCCCAATCTGCACAGGATGGTTTTTCCATGATAATTGCAAGCTGGCAATTCCAGCACTGATTCCGGCCGGGTATTCCAGCCAACTGAAACCGACTGCTGGCTTGCTGTGATCGAGCAAGGCCGGGTTTTGTCGATCATTTTCCGGCGATGTAATGACGACCCCACCTCCAGCAAGAGCTAAACCACTAATATGAAAACCTGATTCAAGTCCGTAGTAAGCAGTCTGAGCGCAAGCCAGCGACAATATGATAGTTAAAATAACTATCAGGCGGCCAGGATGATTATATTTGTTATTTATTTTCATAAGATAGAAACCGGGTCAATATCGATTATTGTACGAACAGATTTACTATTGCGAATTGCATTAGTGCCGGTAAAATTCCGGCGCAGGTAATCATGTAGCAAGCTCCCGTTCGGATCCATGGCCTTTTTTGATTTAAACACAATCTGATAACGATATTTATTCCGCAAACGTTCCCGGTAACAAGGCGCCGGTCCCAGAATTTCCAGACCCTTATAAGCTGGCATCAGATTCTCTCGACAGTTGGCAGCTTGAGTTTCAACTTTTTGACGTTTTTCGCCAGAAAACTCAATTCTTACCATCCAACTAAATGGTGTGTAGTTTAATTCCTGCCGCTCACTTAAGGCAATATTATAATATTTTTGCAGATCAAGCCGGGCTGCATTTTTAATTACCGAATCTTCCGGATTATAAGTCTGGATTACAACTTCACCGGGTTTTTTATGGCGCCCGGCCCGACCAGCAGCCTGATAAATCAGCTGGAAGACTCTTTCACCTGCCCGATAATCCGGCAGGAAAAGACCTGTATCACCATTTATAATCCCAACCAGAGTAGCATTCTCAAAATCGAGCCCTTTTGCTATCATTTGCGTACCCAGCAAAATATCGATTTGCCCGTCGGCAAATTCCTCTAAAATGCGCGTTAAATTTGCTCCCGAACGGGTTGTGTCAAGATCCAACCGGGAGAGCCGCATTTGAGGAAATGTGTCCCGGAGAATATCCTCGACTTTTTGCGTACCCGTGCCGGCCAAAAGCAGTTTAATACTGTGGCAGGCAGGACACTGATCTGGTATCCTTTGCCGGGAATAACCACAAAAATGGCATTGCATGAAATCACCGCGACTGTGGTAGGTCAGGCTCAAATGGCAATTGGGACACATGAGAATTTCACCACAATCGCCGCAACGTATAACGGGAGCATAACCGCGGCGGTTCTGTAACAAAATTATCTGTTCATCCCGCGCCAGTCGATCCTGGATTTTTTCCAAAAGCAGACTGGAAAATACCTGTCCCGATTTACCGGTCTCTTCCTGTTCGCGATTCATATCCACAATGTGAACCTGCGGATATTTTGCACCACCGAATCTTTCACTCAAATAGAGATAAGAATATTTTCCCTGAATCTGGTTGTAATAACTTTCAAGGCTGGGTGTAGCACTTGCCAACACCACTACAGCCTCACTTATTTTACCCCGCATCAGTGCCACATCCCGGGCATGATAGCGTGGTTCTGGTGAATCCTGTTTGTAAGATTGTTCCTGCTCTTCGTCAACCACAATCAGGCCAATATTCCGCATTGGGGAAAAAATCGCGCTACGGGCGCCAACCACGACCTTGAATTGCCCGGCACAGATTTGCTTCCAGGTCCAGGCTCGCACTGCCGTAGTCATTTTGGAATGCCACAAAGCCACCTTTTCTCCGAATACCGCCCGAAACCGTCCGGCGATTTGTGGCGTCAATGCAATTTCCGGCAATAACATGATTGCCGTCCGTCCCTGTTCCAGAGTCTCGCGAACAAGTTCAATATAAATTTCGGTTTTCCCGCTGCCCGTCACTCCGTGCAGTACTGATGGGTGAAAATTTTCAGTTTGGAGAGCATAAGATAATTCAGTCAGCACCTGCTGTTGGGCGAAAGAAAATTCAATATTTTTAGCTATGGGCTTAAAACTAAAACCGGTTGCGTCGGGAAAATCGATTTCTTCCTTAATCTCTACCAATCCCTGTTCAGCCAGTTTCCGGCAGGCATTCAAGGGATTGCTAACCAGTCCGGTTAAGCTTCGCATTGCAACTGCTTTCGTCTGTTGGCTCAAAAACTCCAGCATCCGGAACTGGGCCGGACGTTTTTTTGCCAGCATATCGGGGTCCGGTCCAAAAGTAATAAAACGAACTGATTTTTGCCGTTGTGGTTCATAACCAGTGCTCAAACTGCGGGGCATTGCGGTCTTCGCAACCTGCCCTAAGGGGGTGAGATAATAACGGCTGGTCCACTGCAATAATTCCCACAATTGTTCATCAAGAACCGGTAAATCATCGACCAAGGCGGAAAGACCGCGGATTTTTCCTTTAAACTTGCTGGTCTCGGTCTTGGAAACGACTACTCCCTGAACCATTCGACGTCCAAGGGGCGCTTTGACGCGCACACCCACCTTAACGCGGTCATTCAATTCTTCCGGAATCTGGTAGGTGAAAGTCTGATAACTAGAGATAGGAAAAGCAACTTCGGCATACATAACAGGCGAAAATAGTGGGCTCATGGGGCATGGAGCAACAGCTTTGACAAACAAATTAGCACATTCCACTATGCCATTTACCCCCTTACACAGAAAACCCCCGCAACACTCGATTGAGCATCCGGGGGTTTAGTAGCTGGAGAAATCGAGTTTTATGCTTTAATTACATAAACCCTTAATTCGGGCTTCAATTCTGCGGAAATTTTAACGGGAACGCTATAAATACCCAGCGCCTTGATTGGCTCTTCCAACAAGATATCGTGACGCTCAACAGCAACACCTTTTGCCTCCAACGCACTGTGAATATCCTGACTGGTGACTGAACCAAACATCCGTTCTTCCTCACCGACCTGTACTTCGATTGTTAATTCAATACCGGTAAGCTTGCTGACTATTGCTTCCTGTTCTTTCTGTTCGCGTCGAGAGCGGGCTTTAGCAATTTTTTTCTGCTCTTCGGCTACTGCCAGATTTCTTTTGGAAGCCCGTAGAGCATAGCCCCGCGGTACCAGGTAATTCCTGGCATATCCAGGCTTTACGGCAATAATATCGCCAGCCATGCCCAGATTTTTAACATCCTGGAGTAAAATAACATCCATAATTGACCTCTATGTCCTTAAAATTCTTTCGATTGAGAAATGAAAACTTATAACCCGACTTTAATCGCCAGCCTCGCTGGTAAAGGGCATTAAAGCAATACTGCGAGCGCGTTTAATGGCACGAACCATTTTGCGGTGCATTTTAGCGCTGGTTCCCGTTACCCGCCGCGGCATTATTTTGCCCTGTTCGGTTGTAAAGCGTTTTAATAGTTTAACATCTTTATAATCGATCTCAGTGATTCCGTTTTCCTTAAAATAACAGAATTTTCTTCTACTTACAAAAGCCATATTTCAATCCTTCGGTCTTACGACTTATCTTCGGTTTCTTTTTCAGCCGGCTCAGCTTCGGCGGCAGGTTCTTCATTTTCTTCTTCGGAAACAGTTTCAACCACAGTTTCTTCGTCTGGGGTTTCAGTTGCTTCTTCGACAACAGTTTCAACCACAGTTTCTTCGTCTGGGGTTTCAGTTGCTTCTTCGACAGCAGTTTCAACCACAGTTTCTTCAACTGAGGCTTCAGTCGCTTCTTCGGCAACATCTTTAACCACAGCTTCTTCGTCTGGGGCTTCAGTCGCTTCTTCGACAACAGTTTCAACCGCAGTTTCTTCAACTGAGGCTTCAGTCGCTTTTTCGGCAACATCTTTAACGGCAGCTTCTTCGACAGGGGCTTCAGCCTCTTTCTTGAGCGCTGAACCTACTTCCCGAGCAGTTCCTACATTAAGGTTGCTGGCTTCTGGTGTCAAATCTTCTTCCGGACGCTGATCAAGACGAACAACAAGATGGCGAATGATTGCTTTATTCAATCTGAAAAAAGAATTAACCTCGATCAGTTTGGTGCTGTCTTTGGCATCCAGATGCAATAACATGTAGATACCATATTTATGTTTTTCAATCTGGTAGGCCAACCGTTTTTTCCCAAAAATGCGATGGTTGATAATCTCCGCAGACATCAATTTAGTTACTTCACCAGCCACTTCTTTTTTAATCTCATCGATGCGTGGCTGCTCGAAGTTTGGGTTAACAATGTAAAGAATTTCGTAGTATTTCACATAACCTCCAGTTTATCAGAATAAGGGCGCAATAACCAGCGATACTACTGACATTAGTTTAATTAGAATATTCAATGATGGTCCGGCTGTATCTTTAAAAGGATCACCTACGGTGTCACCAACTACGGCTGCTTTATGGGCATCACTGCCTTTTCCGCCGTGGGCACCGCCCTCAATATATTTCTTAGCATTGTCCCAGGAACCACCGGCATTCGCCATAAAAATGGCCATCAGCACACCGGACACGGTTACACCGGCCAGTACACCACCCAGCATCTCGGGCTCTTTCAATATTAATCCGAAAAAGACCGGCGTCAGAATCGCCAGCAATCCCGGTACAATCATACGTTTAATGGCCGCGGTGGTAGCAATATCCACGCAACGAGCGTAATCGGCTTTGGCTTCACCTTCCAGCAGACCTTTGATCTCCCGGAACTGGCGCCGTACTTCTTCGATCATTTCGAAAGCCGCTTCACCAACAGCCCGCATGGCAAAGGATGAGAATACGAACGGCAGCATACCGCCGATCAGCAATCCGGCCATAATTTCCGGGTTATTGATATCTAAAGATAGTTTTTCGATACCGAGCGCTGCCGCTGCTGTTTCACGATAGGCGGCAAACAAAGCCAGGGCTGTCAGGGCGGCGGAACCAATGGCAAAACCTTTTCCAATTGCGGCGGTGGTGTTGCCAACGGCATCCAGTTTGTCGGTTCTTTCCCGAACCTCGGCTGGCAGTTGGGCCATCTCAGCGCAGCCACCGGCATTATCGGCAATCGGACCAAAGGCGTCAACGGCCAACTGGATTCCAATGGTGGAAAGCATACCCAGAGCGGCAATTGCTATTCCATATAAACCGGCAAAATGGTGTGATAAAATAATCGCAATTGCAATCGCCACTACCGGCCAAAGTGTGGAGTACATTCCGTTAGCCAGTCCTGAGATAATATTGGTGGCAGCGCCGGTTTCCGAAGCCTTTGAAATCGTCCGTGACGGTTTCCTTGATTCGGAGGTAAAATATTCGGTTATCAAGCCGATGACGATGCCGGCAATCAGGCCAACGATAGTGGCCATGAAAATATCAAAACTGCCAACTTCCTTACCGTTCAGCATAACCGCTTCCGGAACAAACCATTTAATTACAAAATAACTCACAATCAACATCAAGCCCCCGGCACCGAATTCACCCATATTCAGAGCCGTCTGGGGATTACCACCTTCTTTGGTCCGAACAAAAAATGTTCCTAATATTGATACAACAATCCCAAATGCAGCCAGGATAAAGGGCAACAATACCAAATTGGAAAATCCAGCCGCGGCCGCCAGCACCATGGCGCCAACAATCGATCCCACATAGGATTCGAACAGGTCGGCCCCCATGCCGGCAACGTCGCCAACATTATCGCCAACATTATCGGCAATTGTGGCGGGGTTGCGGGGATCATCTTCGGGAATGCCGGCTTCGACTTTACCTACCAGGTCTGCGCCAATATCAGCAGCTTTGGTAAATATACCGCCGCCAACGCGGGCAAAAAGTGCGATAGACGAAGCTCCCATTGTAAAACCTGAAAGAATATTCATCACACGGGGCAGGTCAGCGTCAGCATTTAGTCCACCATAAATCATGAACAATCCTGACAAGCCCAGCACACCGAGACCAACAACACTTAACCCCATAACAGCGCCGCCGTTAAAAGCGACCATTAGGGCATCGTTGAGGCTACTGCGAGCAGCCTGGGTAGTTCTGGTGTTAGCCGCTGTTGCCACGCGCATTCCAAAGAATCCAGCCAGGGCACTGCAAAAAGCACCTACTATAAAGGATACTGCAACCAGAGATGTGCCTAACGAAGCATTACCCCAGGCCAGGAGTGCTGCAACGGCAATAACAAATACTGCCAGTACCTTATACTCACGGGCCAGAAACGCCATTGCCCCTTCACGTACCGCCAGACCAATTTCCTGCATTTTTTCGTTGCCCGGATCCTGTTTGTTGACCCAACTGCTGCGCCAAAAGGCGTATAACAGGGCCAATACACCGGTCGCGGGTACTAAATAAAAATAGTTCATGCTTGAGCATCTCCTTGGTTTGTATTACGATTAAAATGTGCCATCGTTTTTTGCAATCCGCGAATCATGATTGATTCAGCCTCATCGGCGGCGGCACTTATCATATTCTGTGCCAATTTTTCATCCCGGGGACGGAAAGGCAAGAGCACAAATTTTTCCGCCGGGCGTATTTCTTCATCAGTAGCGATCCCAAACCGCAGGCGTGGGAAGTCCATACTTCCAAGCTGGTAAATAATTGATTCCATACCCCGGTGACAGCCATCCCCTCCTTTGGGGCGGAGTCGCAAGGTACCAAGCGGCAAGTCAACGTCATCCACAATGACAAATAAGTCTTGTAGCTCAATCTGCCAGCGCGCGAGGATAGCTCGTACTGCGGGACCGCAAACGTTCATACCGGTTGTCGGCTTTACTAACAAGACGCGACCCTGTCTGGTTTCGGTATAAACATAATCTCCTTTACCGGGCTTGAATTTTACTTTCCAGCGCCTTGCCAATTCATCAACAACCCAAAAACCAGCATTGTGTTTCGTTTTGGCATATTGCGACCCCGGGTTGCCCAGTCCAACAAATGCGATCATTATTCTTCGCCAGCTTCCTCTTCAGCATCGGTTTCTTCTTCTTCGCCGATCTCGTCTTCATCCACGCTGACTTCCTCTTCTTCCTCGCCGCGGGGTGTTTGTACCGCAACAATTGGAATTTCAGCATTTGAAAGAACTTCTATACCTTCGGCTACTTCCAGATCACCAACTGAAATATGTTCATTAATATCCAGATCAGAAATATCTACCTCAATACTATCAGGAACGTCAGTTGGTAGACATGAGATATCAATTTGGTTGATGTTTTGTATAAGCAAGCCACCCTCTTTAACGCCTGGTGCCTCTCCAACAATTACCAGCGGTACTGCGATACTGATCTTTTCAGTCATTTTGAAACCCATCAGATCGACATGCATGATTGTGTCATAAACCGGATGATACTGCAGTTCTTTTATCTGAACATGCTGTTCTTTCTTGTCGATTTTAATAACAAAAATATGCTGGTCCGATTTCAGCGCTTCGGACATTTTCTTTTCTTCAATTGCAAAATTGTGGTTACCACCACCATGGGTATAGAAATTAACCGGTATCAATCCCTGCCGGCGTAATTTATTTGTGCTACTGGTCCCAAAACTATCGCGTTCAATTAAATCTAACGTGTATTCACTGGACATTTTCTTCTCCTGACTAAAAATCGAACAGGGCGCTGACCGAGTCACCCCGATTAATTCGTTGTATTGCTTCGGCAAAAATATTCGCCACGGTCACGATGGTCATATTTGGCAATCTTTTTTCCGCCGGTATATCTACTGTGTCGGTAACAATAATTTTTTCAAATGGTATACTTTTCATACGATCTACTGCCTGCCCGGAAAACAGGGCATGGGTACCAATTGCATAGATTGAGTTGGCACCATTATCCAGCGCTTTTTTAGCGGCGTTGACTATCGTTCCAGCTGTATCAATCATGTCATCGATAATCAACACGTCCCGGCCTTCAAGCTCACCAATCAAATGAACCACTTCAGCCTGATTGGCAGCGTAACGACGCTTATCAATTAACGCGAAATGCATACCCAATCGTTTGGCATAAGCCTGGGACATCCGCGCCGAACCCATATCCGGAGCCAATACAACTGCTTTTTTCGGGTCCAGGTTCAATTTATTAATTTCAGCCAGTAAAACCATCCGTGAATACAGGTGATCGAATGGAATGTTGGCAAAACCCTGAATCTGGGTCGAATGTAAATCCATTGTGATTATTCGACTGGCGCCGGTGGCTGTAAAAATATCAACCATTACTTTTGCTGATACTGGTACGCGCGGCATATCTTTACGATCCTGTCGAGCATATCCAAAATACGGAATTACCACTGTTACACTATGGGCTGATGCTCTTACCGCCGCATCCAAAACGAGCAGTAATTCTATGATGTTCCCGGCCGGAGCATTGGTAGATTGAATGATAAAAACATCTTTACCGCGGATGTTTTCTTCAAATTTGACCCAAAGTTCACTATCGGCAAAGCGCTTGATTGTCAAGGACCCTAGTTCAATATCTAGTGCCCTGGAAATTTGTTCCGCCAGTGGATAATTACTCTGGCCGGAAAATATTTTTAATTGGCTATCATTCATGAGTTTGTATTATTTGATGTACGTTTTGATCAATAAGCTGCCGGGGGAGGATTCGAACCACCATTAACGGCTCCAAAGGCCGCGGTCTTACCCTTAGACGACCCGGCAAGAACTGCTAAAAAAAGGATGTGCTGAAGGAGGTTTAACGGGGGCGGGTGAGAATGGTTTGGTGGAATTTTTTAAAATATGACTCGGCCTGTTTACTCTTGGCTTCGTCGTCAAAAACCCCAAACACAGTCGAGCCGCTACCCGACAAACTGGCAAAAATGGCACCTGCCGTAATCAATTGTTGCTTGATTACACCAATTTCCGGATGTGCTGGAATTACTATCCGTTCAAAATCGTTCTCAAAAAACTCCCAGGGAGTATTTTCCCCCTGGAAAAAGCCCCGGAAGTTAATTCGCTTAACCTGGCTGTTCAAGTGCTTTTTAACCTGGCTGTAAGCCCAGGCTGTGTTAATTCGGAATGGGGGAACCACCAATAAAAACCAGATGGC
>JABMPO010000073.1 GCA_013203015.1 Fidelibacterota bacterium | reverse complement strand
ATCAACTTAATCGTATAGATGGAGCCCTCAGCTAAATTTTGTGTTATTACCAAAGCAATAATAGAGGCAATCATAACTGGCAGAATTACAGTATATTCCATGGTTAATTCAAAAATTATCAGAATAGCCGTGATAGGTGCAAACGTTGTTGCTGATACTACGGCTGCCATCCCAACCAAAGCGTAGGCACCCGGTGATATACCCATTTCAGGGAAAAAATATCCGAATATGCTACCTATTGCTCCACCAACCATCGATCCCATAAATAGGGAAGGAGCAAAGATACCACCTGAACCTCCAAAACCCAGGGTGAGACTGGTTGCAGCTAATTTGGCAAGCAAGAATAATAAAGCCAGTTGGATCGATAAATTACCGGCGAGAACCAGATCAATTGTTTCGTAGCCAACGCCCATAATCTGCGGAACGAAAAGCGCGATGATACCCAGGCCAAGTCCACCTATCATAGCTTTTAGCGCCACATGAATATGGAAACGATCGAAAAAATCTTCAGAATAGTATAGCAGTTTGATAAAAGCCAAGCCGATTAACCCGGCAGCAACACCGAGTACAGCGTAAAATACCAGCTCAATCGGATTATTTAGCGAATAAACTGGTGGGATAAAAGCTGGATAATCGCCATAGATGTTGTGTGATACGACCGTTCCTAAGACCGATGCAATCATTAACGGGCCAATGGAGGCGGCGCTGAAATCGCCCAAGATAATTTCGCTGGCAAAGATCGCTCCGGCAATGGGAGCGTTAAAGGTCGCTGCAATACCAGCAGCAGCACCGCAGCCTACGAACGTCTTAAGTCGTCGTCGGGAAACCTGGAAAATTTGACCCATGGTCGAACCGAAGGCCGAACCGATCTGTACAATTGGTCCTTCGCGACCCACCGAACCTCCGGAAGCAATCGTCAGGGCGGAAGCAAAGGCTTTAACCAGTACAACCCGCATGCGGATAAAACCATTGTGGGTGGCCACAGCATTCATGACTTCGGGAACACCATGACCTTTGGCTTCCGGGGCGAGTTTATGCACAAACCAGGCTACAATAAGGCCACCTACGGCTGGAATCGCTAGCCTCAAATATAATGGTGTACTGGTAATTGCTTCGATAATATTGCCTTCGGTCCATAAAGTGTCGCGGAAAAAAGCAATCAGGTATTGAAAACCAGCTGCAATGAAACCACCAACAACACCAATAATGGCAGCAACTACCAGGACAAAAATGTGATCGTAGGATTTTAAACCGGGAAGAATTTTTTTAATTGTTGATTCCATTGACCGCTGAAGTTCAACAAATTTTCGTAAATTTTTGTAAGTAAATGACAATTTTGAATTACCTGAATGCAATTATTGCGTTGATTATATTTTTAAAATGAAAATATCGACACATCGTATTATCAAAATTTGTGTAGGTCACGCTAAAACAGACTGGAATTTACGGCTTTTTTTGTACTTACTTCGGAAAATATTTGACCATTTATTGCATTATCATTTGCCTGTACTCAGCTCTAACTTGATCTGTATATCCTGTATTCAGGTTGGGCAATTGTGATCTACAACATCTGAGGCAACAATTTTACAATTTTGTTAGGCTCATCACGGAAAGGAATTACCGCAAGTGTGCATACTTAGCCATAAAATCAATTAACAAAAGCATGAACTTCAAACAATCGATCAAGTTGGATACTTTGGTACTGAGTTTGTACTGATTAGCAGGTGAATACTTAACACAATTTCTGATTGATTATTTGAAATAAAATCAGCGAAAAGACACTCGACAATGATGAAAAAACGAATCCTTACGGTAATCCAACGCAATGCGCTTATTCCATTAATTATATTTGTAACCAGCCTTTTTGGTAATCTCAGCGAATCAGAAGCGATTGATTCTGGTTTGGAAGATTACTCGGTAACAAATATAATCAATACACTTACATCTAATGTGGATGCTCGCAGAATGTATTCTTCCGTATTCAATCAACTGGGTGATGTTACTCCGGATATTATCACTTTGCTGGAAAAGCTGGTAAAATCTTCGCCAAAAATCCTTGATGATGTGACCCGGCGCTGGAATAACCCGGCCGAAAAGTTGTCATATTCTAATTACCGCAAAATTTTTATTACCAAAAAACGGATTCAGGCCGGCAAAAAATTTCATGACAAATATCGCAATTTGGTTCATAAAATAAGTGAATCTTCAGGTGTTGATGAATATTTGCTACTCGCTATTGTTGGAGTAGAATCGATGTACGGGGCGTCGCATTCCGATTATCGAGTTGTGGATGTTTTCCATACCATTGCCCATGATGTGCCCCGCAAAAGAAAGTGGGCCGAGCAGGAATTATTACAATATTTGGATTATTGTGAAAAAAACAAGATTGAACCAGGTGAAATTAGAGGCTCCTACGCGGCTGCAATTGGTTATGCCCAATTTATACCTTCCAGTTTGAACAATTACGGCAGTGATCACGATGGTGATGGTCGGATTGATCCCTACAACTGGGATGACGCGCTGGAAAGTGTTGCTAATTATCTGATTAAGCATCGTTATGATCCCAACAATAATATGTATTCTGAGGGATCAAGCAATTGGAAAGCCATCTATGCCTATAACCATTCTCGCAATTATGTGAGGGTGGTCCTGGAATTCAGAGCGGAACTAAAGCGGATTATAGAATTCTGATGGCGATCATTATCCGCCAGATCTGCCTAAACATCGAAAGCAAACGGTCATTAATGTACAGATAATATTTATTGTAGGTACTTTCTTATAAAAATATATAATTGTAATTTCCGGCTGTCATTATATCATTTTCAGATTAATCTTGAGCTAGGAAACTATATGTCAAAGTGGGACAAAGAACATTTCATAGATGATTTGCGTGCAAATTGCAGTCGCGAAGTGACTAAAATTGGCATTAGCATAATTGAATTCGGTGAAAAGGAAGCCGACGAACTATCATGGGGGCGTGGTAAAGACCATGGCACCCTGAGTTTTAAATGTCAATCTGATGTGGGTTTGATTACTTTGTTTCATATGTCCAGCGAGGGTGCCCTGAATTTGATGATCAATTATCTACGCGGTAAGGATTTGCCCAAACAAGTACTCCGCGATCTAATTGTAAAGTTGGAATCCAATTTCCTGCGCGAATACGATGAAGAACTATATCCGTCTGATACCTTTATTAAAATTAATGAGCTCTTTCACACTTCAAACCAGGTAGATAAATTTCTACATGCTATTGAAGGTGTCTGTTATCGATTGAGACAATAAAATTTCTGTTGTAGCACGTCATTAACCCCGCGTGAGCGGGGTTTTTTATTGCTTAGTACATAAAGTACTTTATAATTTAAAGTAGTATTTTGGAGATATGATGAGAAAACATAAAATGGAAGCCGATCTGGCAATTATTAAACAGATCATGCTGGAATCCCCGGCAGAAGATTGCTAATATTGGGATCAATCTTGTAGTTTGGGGGGGGATAGTGATTATTTGTTTAATACTGAGTTATTACAGCATCACCAATAATAATATTATTATTGGAGAACTGATTTGGGGAATTGGATTTGGCTGTGCCTGGATTTTTGAATTTTTCCTTTACCGGTACCAGCGCAATAAAAATCATGACAGTACCTTCAGCGGTAATATCCTGAGTCGTTTGTGGCTGGCTGTTCTCATATCCATGATGATAGTTGGAGTTTTCGGAGGTTTGCGGGGCGTAATTGATGAAGGTGCCGGTAGTGGGATTCTAGCAGTCTTTTTGGCGATTGGATACCTGGTTTCCGGTACGATATTGAATTCCAAATGGGTTAAATTACTAGGACTAGGGTGGTGGGCTGGCTCAATCCTGATATTTTATTCAACCAATTTCAATTCTATTCTGATCTGGATATTTCTAATGATTTTCTTGCAATTTATTCCAGGTGTGATATTATTAATACAGGAACATAAAAAAAGGTATAGTAAGTGAATCAGTTTGATTATCAGGCAATCAATGATTTGATACACTCTCGCATCCGCTTATCCATCCTGGCATTATTGGTTAGTTGTAAAGAGGCACCATTCGTCTTTATCAGGGAAAAAACAGGTTCAACCGATGGAAACTTGAGTGTTCAGCTTAGAAAACTGGAGGATGCATCTCTTATTTCCGTACAAAAAGAATTTATAAATCGTAAACCGATCTCAACGTATTCAATAACAGAGGATGGTAGAAAAGCATTTCAGCAATATGTCAATCATATAGAGTCGTTATTAAATATTGGAGAATTGTGATGATAAAAATATTAACAGGATTATTATTGTTTACATCGATAATGGCAGGTGAAACGGGTGTTGTTATTGGTACAATAATGGATAATGCAACTCAACAACCATTGCCAGGAGTAAATGTTTTTATTGAAGGAACAGCGCTGGGTGCAGCATCCGATCTGAATGGAAATTTCCATATTACGAAGGTCCCTATTGGATTTTATCATGTTCGATTCAGTTCCATCGGGTATAAACCGTTAACTAAATTGAATGTTCGTGTTGTCTCAAATCGTCCGGTAGTGATTAAGGCAGAATTAGAACAACAGGTAATTGAGTTGGAAGGAGTCACAGTTACCCGAGAATACTTCGAAAAAGAAAAAGATGCCATGGTCTCAAGCCGTACGGTTGATTTAAATGAAATTCGCAGGGATCCCGTCGGAGCGATTGATATTCAACGAATGATGCAGGCTCTTCCCGCCGTTGTATCGGCATCCGATCAGCAAAATGAAATTGTTGTCCGTGGAGGTTCCCCGGGTGAAAATCTTTTTCTTATGGATAATATTGAAATTTCCAATCCCAATCATTTTGGACAGCCGGGAACAGGTGGTGGTCCAATTAATATGATTAATACATTATTTATTGATCGAGTGGATTTTATGGCTGGTGCCTTTCCGGCAAAATATGGCGATAAAGCATCCAGTGTTATGGAAATTTCTCTTAGAGAAGGAAGCCGACTTAATCACTCTCAGGATGTTGATATGAGTATGGCCGGGATAGGGCTCAATGTTGAAGGCCCCCTGTTTGCCGGTCGCGGATCCTACTTGGCTTCATTTAAAAAAAGTTATCTTGATTTGATTATTGCCAGTACAGGACTTGCGGCAGTACCACGTTATTGGAGTACGCAATCAAAAATAACCTATGATGTAACAGCAATTGATAAACTAATGTTCAATTTTGTACATGGTGTTGATGCAATTAACCTTGAAGGGGAGGATGATGCCTGGAGTCGTGGAGCTGAAAATGTTGATGCCAGTGGTAATCAATCAGCTTATGGGCTAACATATAAACGGTTATGGGGAAAAAGGGGATTGACTAATATAACCATTGGCGGAACTCGTGCTGAATTCATTTACGATGTGTATAGAATCAACAACAATGGTGAAAAAATTTACTATGCGGATCAGAATTTTACCGAATGGGATTTTCAGGCAAAGGGTGATTTTTTATGGAAACCGAATCCCAAATTGGAAATAAGCGGGGGAGTGGATTGGAAACAACTCGGTGTAGTCCATGATTCTTGGGTAGATCAGGATACGGTTTGGTTGTATGGGTATAGCACATCCGAATATCCGGATACGTTTCGCGTGCTTTCGGGTGATCAATGGCGAGCAGATGTTCAACCCATAATTGAAGCCGCAGATCCCGATTCTACCTATGAAGACAATGCTGGTATCTGGCATTATGGATTGCGAAATGATGATAATACCTGGAGCAAAATACGATTTCAAAAATTGGGTATGGTTGGTCAGCCTTATGATTCCTCAGAATCAAAAACTAGTTCATCCCATCCGCGCTTAGGAGCATTTATTCAAGTGAAATTTCATTTATCAGATCATATTTATGCGAATGTTGGCCTTCGGGCTGGTTATTTGGAATACACTGATTTTAAATGGTTATCCCCAAGGTTAGGTGTAAACTATGCTTTAACCTCATTGACGTCTCTAAGTTTAGCCTATGGTCGCCATTATCAATCTCCAAATCTCCTATACCTGGCATTTGATTCTGATAATAAAACACTGAAAAGTAAATACAATGATCAAGTTGTTATGGGAATTGAACATTTATTCTCAGTTGATACTCGCGGTACATTTGAAGTATACTGGAAAGAGTATCAGGATATACCTGTTAATTATGCCAATACCACTCCGGATTCAAGTGATGTAAGTAACCGTTTAATTAACAAAGGCTCTGCAAAATCCTATGGTATTGAACTTTTCCTGCAAAAGAAAATGGCAAAGGATCTGTTTGGTACCTTTTCTTATTCTTGGTATCGTGCTTTTATGCAGGATCCACGATCTGAAGAGGAAAAGTTATATCCGCAGATGTTTGATTTTCAGCATGTAGCATCTATTGTAGGTGGTTATCGGATTCCACTGAAGGGATCAAATATTGTACCCATTTCCAAGCGAAATGGATTAGTTCGATTTATTGCAAAAGCACTGGGATGGGGATCTGATGAATTGGAATTATCCGTTCGCTACCGGTATGTCGGTGGAAAACCTTATACTCCACTCCAATATGATCATAATGTTCAGCGTTGGTATGAAGATCCAAGTGCTGATTATAATACCGAGCGACTGATTGCTTATCATCGCTTTGATCTTATGATCCTCTGGCATTCGAATTTCAAAAAATTCAATTTAGTATCATACTTTGATTTACAAAATGTCTTTAACAGAGAAAATATATGGGATCTCCAATATAATGCTGATGGAACCACATCTGACATCTATCAATATCAGGTTATGCCGGTTGGTGGATTTACAATTGAATTTTGATTTTTGTTCGTCTGCGCTCTTATCGTCTTTATCAACATCATGAATGTTTTCGATGTGGATAATGTCTGGGATATTCAGATTAACCCGGATGGGACTACCGAGAATGTACTGCAGTTCAAGACTTTCCCCGTGGGTGGGTTTATGCTGGAGTTTTAGTTAGGCACATTAATTTTTTGCCGTATCAGTTTAGTGGTGTTAGTTTCCAGTGGTTCTATTCTGTGTGGAATTTGGAGGCTATCATGAAACAGTTGATTTTTCTCATATTTTTTTTGTCTGGTGTTATCATATGCGCAGCGGATGGTCAAGCTGATCCCGGTAAGCTGGTTGAAATAGTTACCAGCGATGGTGTTGAATATCTGGGGGTGATCATTTCTGAGAATGACACGACCATAACCCTGAAAGCGCCTTCCGGTATTGAAGTAACGATCCCTGTTACCGCAATCGTCAGCCGTTCGGATTTTGACGGCGATGTAAAAGAAGGCAAGATCTGGCGTCCGGATCCAAATAAAAGTATGTATCTGTTCGCTCCGTCAGCCTTCCCAATTGACTCCGGTCGCGCCTATTGTCGGGATTTCTGTCTTGTCTTTCCGTCGTATAATTTCGCTGTGGGCGATGTCATCTCACTTCAGGTGGGAGCCTTCTGGTCCCCGGGAATGCCCTTGGAGAATATCCCTCTGGTAGCTTCAGGCAAATATTCATTTGTCAATTTTAAGAAGATAAAGATGGCAGCGGGAATCATGTATGTCACAATTCCCGAATTATTTGATGAAGGTGAAAGTTTCGGAACCGGATTTACTTTCGTAACCGGTACCGTGGGTGATCGGTTCTCCCATCTATCAGGTTCGCTGGGTTTAGGATTTGTTCAAAGTGAAGGGGACTGGAAATTTATGGAACGCCCGATCCTGGTTGTCGCCGGAAATTCGCGAACAACTAATACAACTGCCCTGGTTGGCGAATTATGGCTGATTCCGGAAGCGGATTTTGTTCCGATTATGTTATCGGTACGGTTTTTCGGGCGCAAAATAGCTGTTGATCTTGGTGGACTCTGGTCTACGAATATGGAAGGTCTCTTACCGCTTATTCCGCTTATTAATTTTACGTATCAGGCTAAATAATGCAATCATCATCTTTATCTGATTAATTTAATGCCATGGTAAAAATGCTTCCCCGAATATTGATTGTCATTTATGTTTTTATAATTGCTGGTCCTTTACTTGCGGATGATCCTCTGCCACGGGGTTTAACCGAAGAAGAAAAAACCCGCCTGCATGAAATCGGAGTGAATCGCACAATAACTCCTCCGCCGGACAGTGTCGTGTTCGCGCCAGCGGAATTTGATTCCGTGGATGGGATAATCTTTGCCTGGGACAGTTACCCAACCCTTCTGAAGCAATTGATTAGTGAAACTGCTGAAAACGATACTGCCTGGGTTGTGGTTGATAACCAGACAGAACAAAATTCTGTAAACACGCTGCTGACGACCTATGGCGTGAATATGAGCCAGGTTATCTTTCAGCAGATTGCCCATAATTCAGTCTGGATCCGCGATTACGGTCCTTGGTGGATATATGAACCGGATGGTTCTCGCAGTATAATCGATATGGTATATAACCGTCCTCGCCCTCTGGACAATGCCTACCCCGAACAGTTGGCAAATCTATGGGAAATTCCTTACTATGGTACCGCTCTGGTTGAGGCCGGGGGAAACCTTTTGCTTGATGGCCGGGGTGTAGCGTTGGTTTCCGATGTCGTTTTTGATGCGAGCCAGGGCTTCGATCCCAATCTGACAGTAGCCCAATTGGAACAATACATGCTGAATTATTTTGGCGTTCATAAGGTTATTATAACGCCACATTTACAAAATGATGGCACCGGTCACATCGATATGTTTGTTAAGATATTGAATGATACAACAATAGTTGTTGGTGAATACAGTTCTCAGGCAGCCGGATATGGTGACAATTATAATATCTGTAACCAGGTCGCCGACCAATTATCGGCCGAAATAAATGGAGCCGGTCAGCTCTATAATGTTTTACGTATGTTGATGCCTCCCTACAGTGGCGGGATAACCTATACCTATATCAATTCATTATTAGTGAATAAAAAAGTTTTCGTACCGACTTATGGATTTCCAACTGACAACGCAATTCTGGCTCAGTATGAACAGATTTTACCTGGCTATGAGGCAATCGGTTTTGACTGTAACACTATCATTCCGGCTAATGGAGCCATTCATTGCGTTTCGATGAAAGTACCAGCCCGGATTCCTCTGACCGATCCCTGCGAGGATTGGTTGGCCGGCGATGTGGACAATAATGGTCAGATCGATATCATCGATGTGCTTTTGGCAGTTGATCTGGTTTTAAGTGCTGCTCCGGGTTTCAACTGCGCTGTGCAGTCCGCGGATATTAATTCTGATGATACTGTAAATATTTTAGATGTAGTAAATCTTGTTCAATTGATTATCGGTCAATAAATTGCTCCGTCAGCTTTATCGGTGGGGATACTAAAATGGTGAGGAAAACAAGATGAAATTCAGTTATGGTCGTATACTTTTACTCGGATTTGGTTTTATGGGGGTCACTTTACTCTGGGGGATTTATAACGCCTACGTGCCCATATTTTTACAGGCCGGTCGTTCGGATTTCAGTGCGGCGGCGGCGGTTCCGGGTTTTGGAATGAGTGCCACTATCACTGGATTTATTATGACCATTGATAATATCGCTGCCCTGTTCATTCTGCCTTTCATTGGCGCGGCTTCTGATCGTTTGTGGACTAAAATTGGTCGGCGTAAACCATTTATTTTAATTGGCGCTCCAATTGCATTAGTGGGATTTATAGCTATCCCCATATTCGTTGGCAATTCGTTGTTCTATTTTATGGCTTCCATCTGCCTGACCCTTTTTGCAATGGATATATTCCGTACTCCCATAATATCGCTTATGGGAGATATT
>JABMPO010000415.1 GCA_013203015.1 Fidelibacterota bacterium | reverse complement strand
TGGTGATTGTTCTGGCTGGGACTCTAACCGGCTGGGTCCAAAACTATTTGAACTGGTCGGAAAACTCCCGGGGAACGTTAGTACTGCGCCGTGTCTGCGGCGTCTTGATAATTATTGGTGGGATTTATCTCCTGACCACGGCTTATAGATTTTAAAAAGAATAAAGGTGAAAAAAATGATCAGTATTTTAGTTGCCGGACCCGGTTGCATGAATTGTACCAAACTGGCTCAAATGTGCAATGAAATTGTTGACGAAAAAGGAATTAATGCAGTGGTTGAAAAAGTCACTGATTTGCACCAGATAACCGCCCTCGGTGTACTGATGACACCGGGATTGATAATCAACGGCAAGGTTATCAGTAGCGGGAAAGTACCCCTGAAAAGCACCCTAGAAAGCTGGATTCTGGCGGAAGTGAAGTAAATTATCAAATAATTGTCACCCTGAGCCTGTCGAAGGGTGTTGTCACATTAACTTCATGGTTCGACAGGCTCACCATGACATAATTATTAGTGGATGCCATCCCTGCCAGGGATGGCATCCTTCAAGCTTTGGAGACAATTATGACTACAATTGAACTGGAAATCAAGGAAATCGTCGATCGCGAAACACAAGCCTGGGATACGCAGAATGTGGACCTGCTGCTAACGATCTTTCATCCTGCTATG
Source organism: Fidelibacterota bacterium (assembly GCA_013203015.1). Taxonomy (GTDB): domain Bacteria; phylum Fidelibacterota; class Marinisomatia; order Marinisomatales; family TCS56; genus JABMPO01. The sequence goes on along the minus strand of JABMPO010000415.1, from coordinate 2,457 downwards.
GTCTGGCCCTGGCCGCCGCACCCCAAGGCTCACAACCCGGCGGAGTGGCTTCTGGAATGGGGTCGTTACGATTACCAGCGCTGGAAGGCCGGATGGCAGGAATTATTTGATACCCACAAACTGGTGCATAATAAACGCAAAATTGTAAAGATCACCATCTCTAAAGAGAGCAACGGCGCATTGGCGGTGGTTGATGTGGACACCCTCTGGCGTGATCAGAATGGCAATGATTTCCATTGGTTGGGCAGGGCAGGGAAGGTGTACACAAAAGTTGGCGGGGAATGGAAGCTGATCATGCATACAGGGCTGTTGGAGTATTGAGTTAGGAGGGAAGAGCAAAGAGTCTGGAGCAAAGGTGCTGTGGAGCAAGGGTGCAGGGTTTCAAAAAGAAATAACTGTCACCCAGAGCCTGTCGAAGGGTGGACGTTATTAAATGCATGTCGTTTAGCTGGATCGGTATATCTTGTTCCAGCCGGAACCGTAAGTGTAGTACCAAAGCGGGCTATCAGTGAAATTGAATATTCGGGACATTATTATGGGACTGAGGATGTTTATGATGAATACTCATATTATAGGATCGTAATTACTCACTAAACTTTCCAGTATATTTTTTATTTCAATATCGTATTCGCCAAGTAAGTGGTTACTACCGATATACCAACTGAATATATCATCCCGGATAATTTTTAATACTATATCGTAATATCGTACTTTTACTATGAGATAGTGATCCATTGGATCATAATTATTAGTAAATCCCAAGCGTAGTAAACCATCACGAGAAATATCGATTGTCCAAATAGCCTCATGTGGAACTGGATTCACACAATTAAATGTCATACTATATTCGGGTTCACCTATTGGCATTCGAATCGGGCTTTGATCAGTACCAAATAAAAAAAGATCTGCTTTTATATTATTACAAGCATAATATCCTGAGTTTATCATCCCAACTAATAGAACTGATTGATCTGTTTCAGATGTAATTTTTTTAAAGTGTCCAGGATCATTTATCGGTGTGAGATAGGCATGTTTAATTCTCCTTTCATCTTCTCTAAATTTTTGAGCCTGTTTCCAAGTCAGACCTGCAAAAATTGCCGCACCAGCAGCAGCTATGACTAGTATCAGCTCAATAGTTAATTCCCAATTAATTGAGGTAAATGATGAATCGAGTTTTTGACAACCATTAATTACAAATATCACATAAACTATCGTTATTAGGAAAATTACAATATAGCGAATATTATTATTTTTGAGACGACCAAGTAATTTCATTTTTTCAGCACCTTCTGATAACTTTACTACCTTATTATCATGATATGATTTTGATTTTCCTCCGACAAGTTCCCAACCTTTCGGTTCATATTCTATAGCTTGATCTACGCGGAAATGGCATAGCCTAGATATACGATAATAACCCATCCCCATTAAAATACATAGAAATATCCCGGCAATACCCACTGTTATCAACAATGTGGAACTGATTTCATCGGTAGTTAAAATCCTAAAAATAAATCCAAGTATGATCGCATGAACGATAAAAAAAATATTGAAGTTGTGATGCTGAGCCTGGGCGTCAAGTTTATAGAGCTCAATAGCGATCTTATACCTTGCAATTTCATTATCTTTCATTACACTACCCTTAATCAAACAACTTTGCACCAAATGATAGAGCACTGACCACCAATTAGATCGCTAAGTGATGTGGTTAATGTCAATATTAGTATCAATTTCAACGCTTTCATATCTGCTTCCTTTCTATGGTTTGCGGGGTGCTATGCATCCCGTATACTAATATTTATTTAGAATTTCCAACAGTGTTTTCCCCCAGAAACAATAGAGAGTAAAAAGCATTAGCGAGTGATTCCCACATCCGGTTATTGTGGCAGAGTTTACTGTGCTGGAAGATTATTTACAATGCTTGACGTGGTTTTTGTATAGACACAGCGCGCTGTGCCCGTACAAATTAAAATAATTATCCTGAAATTTTCCAATTAATTGGAAGGTCGAAGTTTGCCTTCCGTAACGATGGCACAGGTTGGAATCTCTGGCTTAATTTTTTCGTAAACCATCCTTAACAAAGCCAACTTTTACTATTCTTGATTCACTTTAATATGGTTCTGAGAATGGAATATTTTCCTACCTACCACTGAACCGCTAATTGCTCCTATAAGAGACAATACCCATCCACTGCATATTACTATCCACAGAGCTGTAATCCAGAAATTTGGTTCAATAATGGCAGAAATTATACCCATAGTATTACAGAGGATTGGAACGTACCAAATACTTTTTGGATCATGTTTGCATATGAAAAAACAGGCTATTGCAACAAAAATATCATAAGTGATATAAGCAATCCCTTCACTAAAATCATCATTAATTATTGGAATTGAACCTAACAAGGAAGCAAGTAAGAACAGAATAATTAGTGATAAAATTGCTGTTAATAATGAT
>JABMPO010000414.1 GCA_013203015.1 Fidelibacterota bacterium | reverse complement strand
GGATTGATAATTTCCCTGGCAAATTGATCAGTTCCGTCCTCGACTGAGGTTTTCTCAATACGTATTTCGATTGACCAAGCAGGTGCTTTCGATATTCCAAAACTATATATTGTATTTTCTTGATAGTCGTGTGGAATACCATCTGGTGCCAAACCTTCGTAAAATACAGATGCAGTACTATCGATCAGTACAACTTGATCTACTTCATTATACATCTGAATCCCCTTAATCAATTTCTGGGATTCAAGCTTACCAATGATGCTCCATGATCCTGGAAGTGACCATTCTAACAATAATGGTGTAGTCCGAGCTTCATGAAATTCGTAGCGTTTAATTTTAAGCGTATCCGTATTAACATATTTTAGGAGAGTAAATACATCACGGGTGAATGCTGTACTAATTTGATAATGCAATCGATCGCTGAAAGTGTAACCATCGATTTCAAAATAGGTTTCAAAAAAAGGATTTGCAGCAGGATCAGTGGATGGAAACATACCAGATGATTTATGCTTGGTCCAGGAAAGTGCATCACCTTCCCATTCGTCCGTACGACTTGACCGGGCATAATGAACCAATAGGGTAAACCAATTGTTTATGGACCCGGTCAAATCCACCTGAAAACCAACATCATCATTAAAGTCCATCTGATGAGCCACACGATTTAGTAGTGTCGATGATGGTTCGCGAAAAGCAATTGGCGGCTGCTGATCAACGAGTATATGACCATGGTAGCTGGTTTCATTCAAGAGCTCAAATGGGTTGAGTGATCTGAAATTATAACGTTTATACTCAAAGGCCAACGACCAGGAGCCAAGGAAAGCATTTAAATTCCCATAGAAGCCATGCCCCGTGGAATAGAGTGAATCCTGATAAGTGTTTTTATCATATACCTGATGGGTAGTTTTATTCACATATTCACCATACAGGTCGATCCAGCTTGAAGAATAACTTTCCCGAATCCCAAGAACGCGGTGCACCATATTAAGTGTATCCGGTTGCCAGAACTGATTATATTTAATGGGCCGACCTAATCTAGACTGTAAATACGATATTCCCACTTCGTTATTTTTTATTGAATATGAAATATCTGAACCAATATTGTTCGTCAATTCACGGATTCCGACAATCAATTGGCCCCGTAATCGGTCTTTATGCACGCCAGCTATGCTAAGACCGGTCAATCCATTATCAAAATCAAGCTTTTGATCATCTCTTTGGTTCAGGACCAGTCCCCTGCCCCAGATCTCATAAAGATCACCCAGTTTTAATTGAACCGGACCTTTGGAATATTCCAATCTGATTTTTCTCAATCCCTGAAATGGTATCCCAACTTCAGGTGGATTGCTATATTCAAATTGCATCCAGGCTGATAAATCACCACGCGTAAGGTTGGTATTAATTAATGTTTCGTTATAATAATTTCCCCGTTTATCCTCACCATAGCTCAGTTGGACATTTCCGTCGACCGAAAACTGACCAAATCCCAACGCAACTATGCAGAATTGAGCCAGTAACAGATACTTTATTCTCATTATTTATCTCTGGCAGTAGTAGTCTGGTTTAGTACAGCGATTATCTGTTTTTCAATTTCTTTTTCATCCCCCGGGAGATAGCCCTGATGACGCCAGGTTATTTTTCCTTTTTGATCGACCATTATCGTCGTTGGTAACACAACAGCATTCAATTTATTGGCAATCTGTTGATTTGGATCCACGGCCACCAGGAATTTATATTTTTTTGAACGAATATAGGATTTCACTTTTGATAGACTCCTGGGAGTATCCTGATTAATAGTCAAGACCTGGAATCCATCTTTAGCATATTCCCGGTGAAACTGATCCAGGTATTTCATTTCTTTTTTACAGGGTACACACCAGGTTGCCCAAAAATCTATCAAAATCGGACCGGTCTCTAAAAGTTGATTAAGAGTTGTCTTCTTACCGTCCAGCATTGTTATTTTAATATTTGGTGCAGTTTGTCCGGAAACAATAAGCGGAATTGATAACAGATAGACAGCTATTACTACTTGGATTATTTTTTTCATTTTAATTATATCGTTTGAAGGGTAAAAAGGGAACAAAATCATTAAAAAATTAAGCTGGCCAAATGACAGTTACAAATCGGATTAACCCGGTCAATGCAATAATACACTATTGGGTTTTTATTATCTCATCAGGAACCAACTCAAATGAGGTGGCTTTAAATCGATTTTCTATAATTTCACCAGATACACGCGCATTTCTAACAATTTCGCAAAATCCATCTTCTGCGTGAGCATCCCCATGGTCATCAATGTGTGTTCCGTCAACAAAATAGGCAACACTATCAATTCTTACGGCCAAATCACAGTCATCTCCCGCTAACCCAAATTGGCATTCTCCACAAGATGCTTCAACAATGATGTTTTCGAATTTCATATTTACACTTTCTGATTGGATGGTTCCGGAGGTATCCTGCCCGAGCAGAATTGAGTTAACACTAATTAGCAGAGCTATACTGAGAATTATTTTTATTATTTGCATTTGAAGCCTGATTTTCATTGAGTTAAATGGAATATCATCAATCTCTTGTTATTCGGGATTCTCCAGCCGCTCTAACATCTCGACCGCATTGGTATTGCCAGGGTTTAGTTCCAACGATTTCCGATAGTTGGTAATTGCCTCGGCAGTGCGTTCCGCATTCATATAGGCTTCCCCCAGGCTGTCGTAAGTGTTAGCCGCTTCCGGATACAATTCCACATTTAATTCAAAGATAGTAATTGCTCCTTCGATCTGGCTCGCTCCCATCAACTGGTAACCCAGGCCATTGAGACTGCCTTCATTATGCAGGTCAAAATCGCTGTCTTCAAGGAACCAACTCTTTATTTTCTCAGCAGCGATTACATAATCATCTCGACGGAGATCATTGCGAATATCATCCTCACGCAGAAATTTTGCATAAGCTTTTTTATAGGGCAGTCGCTCACCAAACAATTCCTGGATTGTCAGCGATCGTTCTCCTTTGGCCAGTTCCTGCGCTACATTCAGAACCACCGACGTTTCAAAATCGTGGAAATTGTACAGGCTAATATTTCCTTTTTTGAGATCGTACAAATAGGAATAGGCCGTTGGAGTGTCGATTTCATGGCGGATCATCGAAAGTGCTTGACGGAATTTGTCAAAATCGATTCCATTTTCAGCAATGAATTGCCCTGCAAGTTCAATTCGCGCCTGTCCCGCGGTACCAAGTTCAGGATTGGTTTGATAAAAATTACTCATAGCTAAAAATGCATCAACCGGCTCCACCATTGTATTGCCCTCAATTATCAACGCCTTCCCGCTCTTATCAGCTACCATTATCTGGGCATAATGCAGATCATAGAGATTGTAGGAATTCCAAAGCTTCCGAACGTCGTCCACCGTCGTACAGGTTTCCATAATCTGTTCAACGAGATTACCAAACAGAACTTCCTTTTCGGGATCCGTCTTTACTTGCCAGTGTGTGCACTCAATAATTGTGCAGAACAAGCCTTCAGAATTAAATCCGCTGCGCGGGTCATCTTCCGAAAAACCAAGATAAATAGCACCATTTGCCCCTTGTTCTGCCGGTACAAACCAGATTCGACCATCAGGATCCACCTGATCCATATTCTTACCAACCAGTATTTTACGACCGGATTTGCCAAAAACGACAACCGAGGCTGCCAGCGATTCCATCACCAGGGCAACCAGTACTAACATAAATATCACCATTCTGGGTCGATTAATTGGTTTCATTGATATTTCTCCCTTATTAATTATGTTCAATTTTCCTGGCTTAGTACTGGAATCAAATCATCTTTCAGCGAAATTTTAACACCAACCCAGATCCATAGCAAACCATTCAGAATGATACCGGCCAAAATCAATCCGATTAAACCAATCGGATATTTACTGTTGTGTTCCATCAAGATCGGCCAGGTTGCTAAAAAGGCGGATGCACCACCAATTAAAACACCGGCAAATAAATTAAAACCATGTTCCACACCAATAATGCCAATAATAGTAGGCCGCCGAAACCCAATGGCCTGTAATAACGCCAGTTCCCAGCGACTACTCAAAGTACTACGAATTACTGCTGTACTCAATCCGATTGTGCTTATCAATAAACCCAAACCACCTAACAAAAGAAATATCATTAAATAGGTGTTTTCCACTGCGTAAAATTCACTTAACCGCTCATTGGTTGTAATAATATCGGGGCCATAGTTGCCAAGCTGCTCATTAATCCTGGTCTGAGTGGTGGTCTCCTGATCTGCATCAATTAAAAAT
>JABMPO010000413.1 GCA_013203015.1 Fidelibacterota bacterium | reverse complement strand
TGGGGGTGGTCACCTGGCTTTGGGTGAAGGTGCAATTTTCCAGCCATCAACTGGTATTACGTTTTATTTGAATCAATATCTGGGAATTCAGTATTCCATTGGTCAGATCAGAGCATTGGGTCACGAATTAAAAACCAGTGTTTATGATATCAGCCTAACTTTGAATTTTACAACTTTGACAAAAATAATAGAATAGGGAAATGACTGACGAATTAGGTAGAAATCAGAACAATATTTCAAATACTTCCTTTACCGAATTTACACCATGAACTTTAATCTTTTTAGGGACTGAATTTAAACGGTGGACACTACCCTGCGGGGCAATTAAATCCTTGAAACCAAGTGCCTGGGCTTCGATAATACGTTTTTCTAACTGGCTCACAGACCGCACCTCGCCAGCCAGTCCTACTTCACCAACCAATGCAGTCGAGGACTGAATAATTTTATCCAACGTCCCTGAAGCAACCGCACTGACAACCGCCAGATCAGCGGCCGGATCACTCACTTTTAAGCCGCCAACCAGATTGACAAAGACATCGCGCGTACCAAGAACCAACCCCTGTCTTCTTTCTAAAACCGCCAGCAGCATTGCCAGCCGGCGATAATCAATACCGTTTACATTACGCTGGGGTGTTCCAAAATTTGCCGCCGATACCAGAGCCTGTACTTCTAGCAAGATTGGGCGACTTCCTTCCAAAGCCGGATAAATCGCTGAGCCAGAGATCCCATCTGTGCGCTCAGCTAAAAATAATTCCGATGGATTCTCAACCGGCTGCATTCCATTTGCTTCCATCCGGAAAATGCCTACTTCGTTTGTAGCACCAAAGCGATTCTTTACAGAGCGTAAAATGCGCTGGTCATAGCGGTCATCGCCATCAAGATAAAGAACGGTATCGACCATATGCTCCAGCATTTTAGGGCCGGCAATTGTACCGTCTTTGGTGACATGCCCAATAATAATTACTGTGACACCTGACTGCTTACAAGCCTGCAGCAACTGCTGACCGCATTCCCTGATTTGACTGACTGATCCGGGGAGTGAGTCAATATCGTTGCTAAAAACGGTTTGGATCGAATCAATAACCACCAGGCTGGTTTTCAGGATACTGATTTCATCCAGAATATTCTCAATCTGATTCTCGCCCGATATATGCATTGATCCAGTTTTTAGGCCTATACGACGAGCGCGAAGGGCTATCTGCTCTCCTGATTCTTCCGCTGATACATAAAGAACCGGCTGGTCGACATTGGCAACAATTTGCAATGCCAGTGTTGATTTACCAATTCCAGGACTCCCCCCTAACAAAATCAATGATCCCTGAAGTAAACCACCGCCAAGAACACGATCTACTTCACCAATTCTGGAAGAAATACGCTCCGTAGCTATCGTATTTAGTAATGAGGATAAAGCAGTAGCTGTTCGTTTTTCTCTGTCCGGGCGATTTCCTGAACGTTTTTTAATTTTAAATTCGCTCAAGGTTCCCCATTCGTGGCAGGCTGGACATTGTCCGTTCCATTTAGGAAAATCTGCCCCACAATTTGAGCACAGATAAACCATCTTAGTTGTTGTTCTATTCATCGAAAATCAATAGAATAATATTACAGGGGAATTAAGCAGATAGGTGGTATCCGATTACCAATCAGCGCCCAGCGAGAGATAGTATTGAGGTTTGGAGGTACCATCATTTTGGATGTCCCAGGCGCTATCAAGTCGTAACAGGAAATAACCCAGATTAATTTTCACACCATACCCAAAACTGCTGACGATCGGATTGAATTGCTGATTAATGGCATAGCCGTATTTTTTTTGCAGAGTAGCAAAATCATCAAATTCATCGCGACTATCCCAGGCAGCGCCTACATCATAAAACACATGGCCGCGGATATTAGCGAATATCATTTTAAACGGAAAACCAAGGGCAAAATAATTAATAAACGGAAAGCGCAATTCCAGATTGAGCAGGGCAACATTGGTCCCGTAACGTTCATAATAACGCGTTCCCCGAACGGGCATGGCAAACACTGAAAAATAGGCATCTTTCAATGTATTTGTTTTGCTGGAGTCTGTGGAATCATTGCCTGTCAGAATGTTTTGACGATAGCTGCCGTTATCTTTGAAACCATCGGTTTCTCCATAGCCAAACACCCAATTGGGTAATCCACCCAACATAAATTTCTGGGCATCATTTCCAAAGCTTGTTCCCAGTAATAGCCTTCCCGCCAGCGAATATTCTCTCTTGAACCTGAAATATTTACGTGAATCAAGGGTAACGGTACTAAAGTTTATTCCATCATCACTGATTTTAGGACTAACAACGAAACGTAAATTCTGGCGGGAACCATCGACCGGGCCGGTATAACCATAAACCGTATTATCCTTAACCCAGCTCAGCGCTGGCAGAATCGTGTTTAAATGTAGTTCACCAATGGTAATAAGCTGATTGGAATATGGGTTTGCAGGATCACGAGCCATAATAGAATATTGAATCTGACTCCAGGTCAATTCTGCATCAAACCGATTGAACCGACTGGTTGGCAGTGAAATACCGGCACTGATACCATAATTCCTTAAACGGCTCACATAAGTGTAGCCGTTTCCAAAAAGATTGGCGGTGTGGAACCCAGTTATATAAAAATCTGCTCTGCGCTTTAAATAGGCATAAGTAAAGAAATAATCGCTATTCTTGAGTGTCAGAACTAATTCAGTCCCAAATAAAATTTGATGATCACCCAGAATGTCGCTAAATAGGAATACTGTCGTGCCGGAATATCCGAAAACGGTATTATACATTGCCTGGCCATTTACTACATCCAAAGTGAAACGCGTTTTATAGTTATTGGATATGTATTCACCGTCAACAGTTTTGGTACTGTCATCGGACAGGGCAACAACTGGATCGTTCTGATCAAAGACCACATTGTTATATTGGTCGTATTCTTCTGAAAAAATAAAATTGGAGAAATCATTTGGGATATTATCAATTGCTTCGCTTTTTTTATGTCTACTGACACGCATATCTTCAAATGGGGCAGTAATAGTATTTCGGGTCTGGTAAAAATTGGTGGGTTCGACGTTTGTTGGATCCAAATCCAACGGATTGGCAATAGAATATAAATCCCAACCCCATTCTTCATAGCCGGAAATTACCAGAGTCTGATCATCCTCAGATAGACTAAGCTGTTGAATACCAGTCAATACATTGGTAATCGGATAAAATTCATTTTGATCAAATTCATAGAAATGCAAATTCCAAACCCCATTATAATCAGCGGAATAAAGCAATTTATTCTGAGTATGAGCCCAAATGGGATAGTTTTCATTATAATCGGTGTTGGTAATGGCTGTGATATTTCCGGTCTCTACTGCAACTGTGAAAATATCAGTCTGGTAATAATCATGGTAATCCAATTCATCTTTAGCTATTTCAACAGCAACACTTCTTCTATCAGAAACAAAAGCGATTTCACGTCCGTCCGGACTCCAGGAAGGTTCTGAATCAGAGTATTCATCATTGGTTAAATTGACTAATTCCTTACTTTCCATGTCATATACAAATATATCACTGGCACGCCCCACCATTCCAACAAAAGCAATTTTATTGGGATCAGGGGACCAGACAGCAGTAAATAGACCGTCCATATCAAAGTGCAGTTTGTTCTTTTTTCCAGTTTTTACATCGATGATATATAATACATCGCTCTTTCCGGCTTTGGCTGCAAATAATATCTTTTCACCATCCGGAGACCAGGAGACTCCGGGCTGTAGCCATTTCAATTCTTCAAAATCGACTGATCGATTTCCTTTAACCACAGTTTTTATATATTTCCCACTAATAGCATCAATCAATTCAATGTTGGCATAACCTGTCCGATCTGTCAACAAAGCAATCTTACTACCGTCCGGTGACAGGGCCGGAGATAGGTTATAAAAATTCCTGAGTTTTTTATGATTGGTAATTCGCTTGGCAATATCCTCTAATTCACTGCGATCAGCAACTTCTGGCCAGTATTCTTTTTTTAGATATTTGTGCCATTTATCAGTTAGACTTTCATAATCAATTCCAAGTGCCTTTTTGAACCCGGCTTCAGCATTTTGGCTATGCTTCATATTTAAAAATATCTCACCAACTTTTTCGCGACCATATTTTTCCCCAATAAAACGCCAGATCGACTGACCTCCCTTATAGGCAAAATAATAATTCAGTTCCTGCACAGTCGGAATGTATTCATGAATGGCCAGATCCCGGAGCATCATATCAGCTTTGGTATCCCAGTTCGATGACAGGTATTCTGCCAGGCCCTCGTTAACCCACAGCGGGACATTCAATTTTACCCGTCCCGAAACAATTGACTGGATATTTCCTCCGTAAATCATATCATTGACTACCGCATGTACCAGCTCATGGTGAATCACATGCCGAAATTGTGTATATGATCCTTCGAATGGAACTACTATACGATTCTTAAACAATTCAGTTACACCACCAATGCCCTCGCTCATATAGGTCATAACTACGTTTGTTTGCTGAAAATCATTATGGGAATTATAAACAATTACCGATACGCGTTTATTCAGCTCCCAACGTAAATGCTTCGATACTTGACCGTAAGCTTTTTCAATTGCGCCAGCCGTAAATTCAGCCAATTCTTTCTCATTATTGTTATAGTAAATATCAAAATGAGCCGATTCAATATATGACCAATCAAAATCTTTATATTGTACCTTGTTCTGACCAAAGGATTGACCCATAACCAGATTAATCGACGTCAATAACGTAATAATCAGTAATCGCTTCATACCTAACCTAACAAAATCAATTTAATATCGGTTCCCCACAAAGAGATGCCTATTGAGAAGATAACATAATAATATTATACAAGCAACAAACACTCTATGAAAGGTTGACAATTTAATTGCTAAACCGGCATTAAATATATTAGTTTCCATGCTAATGGACTTACCACTGTTTTTCATTTCCGACATCCACTTGATGCTGCACCCCCAGGGCGGGGAGAACACCAAGCAGGAAAAATTATTTCATTTCCTCGATCATGTCATCAAATCAAATGGCACTTTGTTCATTGTTGGCGACCTGTTCGATTTCTGGTTTGAATACCAACACGTTATGCCCAAAGTGTATTTTCCTTTTCTGGCAAAGCTTCATCAGGTTCGTCAAGCCGGAATTGAAGTCCATTTCCTGCTGGGTAATCATGATTACTGGGTTATGGACTTCATAACCGATACTCTGATGACTAAAACCTATTATAACGATACTACTTTTGAATCAAATGGTAGAAAATTTTACCTTACCCATGGTGATGGACTTCTATCATGGGATAGCGCCTATCGAATACTTAAAAAAATTATCAGAAATCGCTGGTTTATAAAATGTTTCCGCGGTCTGCACCCCAACATCGGTTATCGATTTGCCAACTGGATCTCAAAGAAAGGGCAGCATTACGTTCACACCGATGAATACAATAACCGGATTGTTGAAGACTTGATGGTATTTGCCCAGCATAAATTCAACAACGGCTATAATTATGTTATTACGGGGCATTATCACCAGACCCGTACGGTTGATCGGGACAATAATAAGCTCATCATCTTGGGCGACTGGATCAATTACTATTCATATGCAATTTTTGATGGTAATGATCTGGTTCTAAAAACCTGGAGTGACAAGTGAGGCATAATCGAACCATATTTTTTTTATTGGCCGCAATGGTATTTTTTAGCAGCTGTTCCGTGTTAGGTATTTTTAAGAAAAAAGATCGGTTTTCCGGGTACGACACAGTTGAACAATTACGACTTTCTTACCAGAGTGGAAATATTGAATCACTGGATCAGCTCATTTCAGTATATCTTGACGAAAGCCAACCTGCTGAAGTGAGAATAGCCGCCGGGCGCGCCCTGGCTGAATCACAGCACCCATCCGCCCTGGAAGCCATAGCTCATGTTGTTGGGTCGGCAAATGGAATGAATCTTAGCTTTATGGAAGAATCGATCGATATTCTAGCCGGATTCACCGATGACCCCCTGGCAGCGGAGGCTATAATCCAGGCAATGCACCAAATCGAGACCAAAACCAACCAGTTACACGTGCGACTGGTAAAAACTCTTGGTAAAATTCGCACCGAAGATCAAATTTTGTCTCTACTGGATTTGTATGAAATCAGCAAAGCAAATCTGATGCGCACCGAAAACCTGCTGGCCGAAACGCTCGGTTCTCTGGGGAACGACCAAGTCATTCCGGTCCTGATGTCGATTGCCCGCGACCCCACGGTTAATATTGCCGTGCGAAATCGGGCCGTGGAAATCCTGGGCAAAAAGGAAACCTCTGACGTTGTTGGCGCCTTTACCGAATTACTTGGTGATCCCGCCAGTGGTACCGAAGTCCGGGATTTCGCGCTGAATACAATGGCCGGTGTAAAAGAGGAAAAACTGATACTGGCATTGCTGGAAACTTATCAGGCCGGGAAAACTGAGTACTACAGCCTGCTCAACACCCTGCTGGACGCTCTGGGCGAATTTGACGATCCCGAAATAAAATCAGCAGTCATCGAAATTATTATGAATGAGGAATATCCTATTTCCCTGCGAGAAAAAGCCCTGCAAGGCCTGACAAGGTTTAATGATCCCAGCCTGGTTCCCCAAATAATTGTGTTGCTGGAAAATCCGAAAAATTATCATTTATACAGCGCCATTTCAGAAATGGTGGATCATTTTGATCAAGACGGTAAATACGGGGAAACTTTGCGTCGCATGGCTTTTAAAGCCCACAGTGGGGAAACCGCTAATGAATAAAGTACTGATTATTATCCTGGCTGGGCTGGTAATTGTTCCGGCTCAATCCACAGATCAGGATAACACCGGGGAAACATTACCAGCTATCAGACCTGAATCTTCTGCCCAACCAACTGGCGAATCACCGCCGTTTTATGATTACCAGAATACCTTTCAGACGCTCCAGCGGCAGATAGACTCATTAAAAACCGTTGTATCCATCTATGAACGAACAAACACCCTGCCGCCAGTTGATAAAAAATTACTGGAACTGATCCCGATACCGGAAAACCAGCACCGAATCATCCTCCAGAATGGTACCGTGGTGGTTGGAACAATTACCGGCGAGTCCCCTACCGAAATCAGTTTGCAGACCAGTCTTGGTAGATTGGTGATACGAAAAAATCTGGTTGTGCGGGTGGACGAGAATTATGGCGTAAGCGCTGAAGTCGAGATCATTGGCGAACCGCAGATCACCGTTTATCCCGATCACGAGGTAGTAACTGGACAAGTAAAGAATACCGGTCAGAAAAGAGCCGATTTCGTGCGGGTGATTGCTGATCTATGGACCAGTATGACAACATCGGCCGGCCAGGACTCGGCTTTTGTTAAAAGTAAATTAATGAAATATGAGTCCGGTGTGATTACCGATACTGCCCTGGAGCCTGGTCAGACTGCTGCCTTTAAAGTAATCGTTGCTATTAATCCGGGCACTACGGTTGAATACCGCACTCAAGCTGTCCGCTGGACAGAAACCAAGTAACCCTATTCTATTCCCATTATTCTAAGCATTATCGCGTTTTGGGCATGCATGCGGTTTTCCGCTTCAGCAAAGACAATCGAGTTTTTTGATTCCAATACCGAGTCGGTTGTTTCGACCCCGCGTTCGGCCGGCAGGCAGTGCATAAAATAGGTATCCTTGCCGGTAGCAGCCATTAGATCGTCATTAACCTGAAAACCCTGGAAGCGTTTAATTCTTTCATCTCGCTCATCTTTCTGACCCATGGATGCCCACACATCGGTATAAATCACATCGGCATTTTTTACGGCGGTCTTCGGATCATGGGAAATACTGATAGAGCTCAGACCGGCTTCATTAGCAAGCCTGATAGCAGCTGATTCGGGACTATAGCCCTCAGGACAAACACAAACGAATTCGAAGGGAAAACGCGCAGCGAGATGCAGCCAGGAATGCACAATATTATTCCCGTCACCAACATAAACAATTTTTAAATCGTCCAGATTTCCCCGGTGTTCCCAGATAGTGAGGATATCAGCCATTATCTGACAGGGATGGTTGTAATCGGTCAAACCATTAACCACCGGTACGGTAGCGTGTTCGGCCAGTTCGGTCATGTGTCGGTGTTCAAACAGGCGCGCCATGATAATATCATTATAGCGGCTCACCACCCGGGCGATGTCCTTAACTGCTTCACGTTTGCCAATACCAATATCATTGGGTCCCAGATACAGGGCATGACCACCCAGCCGGAAAAATCCGGTTTCAAAAGAAATTCTTGTACGGGCGGAAGGCTTGGCAAAGATCATCGACATACTGTGATCCTTGAAAGGTTTATAATCTTCCCGGTTTTTCAACTTCGCCTTAACTTCCCGCGCCAGATGCAGAGTATCCCATATCTCCGCGGTAGTGAAGTCAGTTATGTGGATAAAGTCGCGTTTCATTATTTCTCCCAAAAAAAGGCCTCCGGAGAGGCCATTTATCAATAATCCTCTTAGAGGATATAACGGCTTAAATCCTGATCTTCGGCAATCCCTTCCAATTGCTCATCAACCATTGCCTTAGTGATTGTAATCTTAGTATCCTTGCCGGTTGGTTGTTCGAAGAGGATATCATCCAGCAGGGTCGTCATAATCGTGTGCAGCCGCCGGGCTCCGATATTTTCCATTTTGGAATTCACATCGGTGGCATATTTTGCAATTGCGGTTATGGCTGGTTTCTGGAAAGTCATAGTAACATTTTCCGCCCCCAGTAAAGCAGTGTATTGCTTGATTAATGCCGAACGGGGATGGGTCAGGATTTTAACAAAATCCTTCTGGGTCAGTTTATCCATTTCAACACGTATCGGAAACCGGCCCTGTAGCTCGGGAATCATATCGGCCGGCGCAGCAGTATGAAATGCGCCCGCGGCAATGAATAAAACATGATCCGATTGTACCATTCCATAACGGGTGGGAACCGTTGATCCTTCAACAATTGGCAGCAAATCACGCTGGACACCTTCCCTGCTCACGTCCGGTCCGGCAGAACCATCGCTACCGATTATTTTATCAATTTCATCCAGAAAAACGATGCCATTATTTTCTACCCGCTCTTTAGCCAACCGGATTACTTCATCCTGATCAACCAGTTTATGCGCTTCGGAATCAATGAGATGCTCACGGGCATCGACAACTTTCATGTGTCGTTTTTTCTTGGATTGGGGTAATATATTGGACATCATGTCCTTTAAATTCATTCCAATATCTTCCATTCCCAGGGGACCAAATACTTGCATCATGGGCATGCTGTCTTCCGTTATATCGACTTCAATATCGTGATCTTCATATTCACCATTGCGCAGTTTTTTCCGCAATCGATTACGGGTCCGCTCGTGGCGTTCCTGGGCTTCCTTAGAACGTTTGCTCACAGTTTTTAAATCATCGGGAAAAAGAATATCCAGTATGCGTTCTTCAGCCAGTCGTTCGGCCAACTCGATTACTTCATCCTCTTTTTCCTGCCGTACCATATTCACGGCAATATCGGTAAGATCGCGAATTATCGATTCCACATCTCGTCCCACATAGCCTACTTCGGTAAATTTGCTGGCTTCCACTTTTAAAAAAGGCGCATTGGCCAGGTTGGCCAACCGACGGGCTATTTCGGTTTTTCCAACGCCGGTGGGACCAATTAAAATAATATTATTGGGGACTATCTCATCCCGCATGGCAGCACTAACCTGCTGGCGACGCCAGCGATTGCGCAGGGCAATTGCCACAGAACGTTTGGCATCATCCTGGGCAACGATGTATTTATCCAGCTCCTTAACGATCTGTTTGGGTGTTAATTCTTTCATTTTATTTCCAGCACCGTTATCGAATCATTGGTGTAAATACATAACTCAGAGGCAATCTTTAACGATTTTTCAACAATTGGTGCGGCAGCCAGTTTAGTACTTTTTAGATAGGCCGACGCGGCAGCCTGGGCAAACCCCCCACCGGAACCAATTGCAATAATTGGCCCGTCAGGTTCAATCACATTGCCATCGCCGGAGACGATGAAACTGTACTTCTTATCCATCAAAGCCAGCAGTGCTTCCAGATGACGCAGATATTTATCAGTCCGCCAATCTTTAGCCAG
>JABMPO010000072.1 GCA_013203015.1 Fidelibacterota bacterium | reverse complement strand
ATTTTAAGATCTGATTCCGCGATTTCGCGGCTCAGCCAGCGTCCATTTCCAATCAATTGCATTTTGAATGGTAGAAAATTCGGCTGAACCAATTGAGTAATTCCTATTCGCATTGAAGGCGCTGTGCGTTCAATGGTACCAGAATCCCACACCATCCAAGAATTCAGAATATCATATATTGTTAAACCAACCATGGTAGCTGAGGGTAATTCCTTGATAAAACCAATATCCAGGCCAAATCCATTGCCCTTATATTTGCCGATCGAGTGATTTAACACCTTAAAGCCAAGACCAATTGTGCTATTTCTGAAATTGAAATAAGTCGCTAAGTGAACACCAAATTGCTGTTGATTAAAATCACTGATTGCCTGGGCATCAAGACGTTCACCTTCATCAAGCAATCCGTTGCCTTCGCCATTATCACCGGTACCCGGTATACCATCTTCCCCCCAGTCCAGCAGCAATCCGGTCGTGAGCGGGATATCCGAAACACCTTCATAAATTAGAGCCAGTCCAAGAACTATTTTGTCCTGTAACCTGATCTTTGCACTAAGATAATCGCTGTTAACCATTCCGGCAAACCGACTTTGATGACTGTAGATAATTCGATCAAGCTTTTTATTGCTAATTAAAGCGGGGTTTCCAAGCTGAGACTGCACTCCGAACCCAACTGCCGATAACCCACCAGTACCAATCGTTGTAGCATCATTAACATTTTGGAAAGCCTGCCAGCCATCGCTGACCAAAATTGTTTCGGCTGAACTAAATCCGATTGTACAAACTGACAGAATAATTAAAACAGCAATAGATTGAATTTTACAAGCCATGTTTTTGTTTTAATTCATCCAATTTGCGCAAAGCTTCCAGTGGTGTTATGGTATTGATATTCAATTCAGTTAAATCTTGTTTAAGGGCGGATTCCTGTTGTTTGAATAAAGATATCTGCTGGGACGCCTCCGGAACTGGTTTGGTTCCCGAATTAATATAATCCTGCTGGATATGGTGATTGAGAATTTCAGTGGCGCGCTGCAAAACCGAAGCTGGCAGGCCAGCCATCCGGGCCACATGAATTCCGTAGCTTTTATCGCCTGGTCCCGGCATAATTTTTCTTAAAAATATAATTTTATCGCCGAATTCTTCAACGGCCACATGCAGATTGGCAAGCTGCTCCAGAGTATGTTCCAGTTCAGTCAATTCATGATAATGGGTGGCAAACAGGGTTCGGGCAGCAACCGAAGGGGTGTTGTGTAAAAATTCCGTTATCGACCAGGCCAGAGATAATCCATCAAAAGTAGCCGTACCGCGGCCGATTTCATCAAGGATGATCAGGCTATGACTGGTCGCATTATTTAATATATTTGCCGCCTCATTCATTTCTACCAGGAAAGTACTTTCGCCACCGGCCAGATTATCGCTGGCACCTACCCGGGTAAACAATTTATCAACCAGACCAATTGTGGCGCTGTCAGCTGGTACATACGATCCAATTTGGGCCATGAGAACGATCAATCCAACCTGACGCAAGTAGGTGGATTTACCAGCCATATTTGGACCAGTAATCAGTAAAATCCGATCTTGTTCGAAGCTCATCAGCGTATCATTGGAAATAAACCGCTCCGTAACCGGCAGCAATTTTTCGACCACGGGATGACGACCGCCTTTGATGTCAAGAGTAATGTCATTCGACAAATTCGGGCGGACATAATGATTGCTGATTGCAGTCGTCGCCAGTGATGCTAATAAATCGAGTCGATTAAATATTCGGGCACAGGACTGGATATTCTCAACATCCGCTAAA
Organism: Fidelibacterota bacterium; assembly: GCA_013203015.1. Classification (GTDB taxonomy): domain Bacteria; phylum Fidelibacterota; class Marinisomatia; order Marinisomatales; family TCS56; genus JABMPO01. Next base: position 3,832 of record JABMPO010000072.1, on the reverse strand, counting down.
ACAGACTGACATAATTTCATAAACAGGCTGAGTTCGAGCTCAGCAATCTTCTCTTCAGCGGTGAGAATTTTTTCTTCGTATTCTTTTAAATCAGGTGTTATGTAACGCTCAGAATTGACCAAAGTCTGCTTGCGAATATATTCCTCGGGTACCTTATCCTGATGAATCCTTGAAATTTCGATATAATAACCAAATACGCGATTATAACCAATTTTCAGTTTATTGATACCGGTTCGCTCCCGTTCGCTGGCCTGTAAACCAGCTACCCACTCTTTGCCACCGAAAGCAAGTTGCCTTATTTCGTCCAGCTCATCATTGAAACCCTCATTGATATAATTACCATTTTTAAGCAGAGCGGGTGGTTCCCTGACAATTGTTTCATCGATTTCAGTGACAATGGCATTCATATCCGAAAATTGTTGTGCCAGGACTCCAACGGCCGGATTTTCTATACTATGCAATAATTCCTGAATTTCCGGGATCAACGCCAGACTATCCCCCAATGAACGAATATCCCTGGGAGTAGCTTTTCCCAGACTCACGCGACCGATTATGCGTTCGATGTCTGCTATTCGCTGAAGAAAAGTCCGTAAATGGTCAAGTTGGGATTCGTTGCAAACAAATCCATCAATCGTGTCCAACCGGGCATTCAAACGATCAATATCATACAGCGGTCGATTCAGCCATTGACGTAACAAACGCCCGCCACCGGAAGTAACGGTATCATCCAAGATATCAAGCAAGGTTCCATGGGTTCCCTGGGTTGCCAACGATTGAAAAACTTCGAGATTTCGAATAGTGAAACCATCCAGTCCCATTATCCCTGCTTCCGGCACCGGTCGCAATCTTGATATATGGGTTATAGCCGCGTTCAGGGTATGTTGCAAATGATAAAACAACGCTCCACCAGCCGCAACTCCGAGCTCCAGGGCATCACAACCAAAACCCTTTAAGGAAGTAACCTTGAAATGTTCAGTTAGCACCCGGTAGCCCTGATCAAAATTGAACAACCAATCCTCAATTCTAGTGACATAAGGGTTCAATTCACGATACCAGCGATCGGTTGAACAATTCACATCCTCGCCCAGCAATACCTCCCTAGGATCAAACTTACGTAACGCCTCGGCCAGTCTGGATTCAGGACATTCCCCTATAAAAAATTCCCCGGTGGACTGGTCCAAAATGGCATAGCCTGCCATACCATTATTTTGGATTAAAGCCGCAATATAGCGATTTGATTTTAAATCCAGTGCTTTTTCTGTGGTAATCGTACCTGGTGTAACCACCTCGATTACTTCGCGCCTAACAATTCCTTTTGCCAATTTAGGATCTTCGACCTGTTCACAAATTGCCACTCGGTGACCGGCCGTCACCAGTTTGTGTAAATAATTATCCAATGCATGATAGGGAAATCCCGCCAGCGGAACATCGGCTGCGGCACCGTTTGATCGTTTTGTCAATACGATCCCCAGTACCTTGGAAGTGATCTTGGCATCATCGCTGAACGTCTCGTAAAAATCACCCATGCGAAACAATACCAGCGTATCGGGATACTGCGATTTAATTTCCAGATACTGCCGCATCAGCGGAGTCATTTTATCCTTGCGGTCAGGTTTGGACATCAGGCTAATTTCTTTCCTGCTTCACGATAATCACCTACTCGGAATGTCAATTGATCGGCATCACAATATTCCAACAACGGTATTGCAGTCTTTCTGGTTGTTTCGGTCAAAGATTTAAATTTGGCTACCTGTAATTCTGCATTATCCTGGAAATATTTTTTCAGGATCGTTTCCAGTTTAACAACCCAGCTTATATGATACCATAATCCGGTTTGAATTTCTACTGCCAGTTCACTTTCTTTTAATATGTGTAACAATTCTAAAATTTTCGCGGGGCCGAGTCCGGTTTCATTTTTCAGATCTGTTAGGGATGGCGGTGCAAATCGCCCGGACAGTAATAATTTTTCAATTTGGTCGGCGGACTTTTGATCCTCCGGTTTGAGGTTAATCTCATGCTCTGACAATGCGATACCAGCTTGTGCTCGGGCTACTTTCCCGGTGGCAATCAAGTCACCGACCAAGAAATCGAACCAGGCTTGACCAATGCCCAACTCATTGCGAACCGCTTCTCGGCTCAACAATTTTCGGTAGGGATTTTTTTTGTGAAAAACCTTCAAATATTCCAGAATTTCGGCTTGATCGATTTGTTTATCATTGGGATCATATAGCAATTCTTTGCCTGGTATCTTCGCCAGTGACAGTTCTGTTATCCACGATGATATAGTAACCGTAGCGCTATTGAAACGCCTGGACCACTGTGCCAGTGATTGCGGATTTTTCCGGCTATTATTGATAAATTGTCGAAAACGCGTTATAGGTTCCGGTGAAAGAGATTTTCCCCAATCCCGCAATTGTCGGCCTTTCAATCCAGACGCGGGATCGATGATGATGCCCCCTCCGATGGTTTCCATTGGCGAATAAGAACGGAATACGAATCGATCATCCATGGCTGCAACTACCGGTTCCTCACAGAAAATAATGATATTTCCTGTCGCGCCGGGCTTCAATCGATTCCCATTTAACAGGGCTACCCGACCCAGTAATTCGGTGGTGCCAATATGAAAATGCACTCGCTGTTGATGTTTCAATTCCCAACGGGTATCGGCCAAAATTTCCACGTGGGCTATCAGGGTCATGGTTTCTTTCAGCCAACCGGTCTCGACCAGTTCACTGCCACGGTGAATCATTTCCAAATCGGTTCCGGACAGATTTATGGCAGCACGGTCGCCCAAGCGCACTTCAGCAACTTCCTTTCCGTGGCTTTGTAGACTGCGGATTTTAGTCTTAATATCGCCAGGCAAAATTCTGATATCAGCGCTTGTGTTGGCCGCGCCGGATATGACTGTCCCCGTAACTACCGCCCCAAATCCCTTCTTAATAAATACCCGGTCAACCTGATGCCGGAAGAATCCGCGATCCCGAACCTGTAAAACCTGCTGAGATTGCTGAATTATGGTTTGACGCAATTCTTCAATTCCAAACTCGGTTGGTGCGGCAGTGCGTATAATTGGCGCGGATTCTAAAAAACTACCGGTCACCAGCTCTGCTATTTCCGCCTCAATAAGCTCTAACCATTCATCATCATCGACCAGATCGGTTTTAGTCAGAGCAATAATGCCCTGCGGCACTCCCAGGATTTTCAGGATATTGAAATGTTCAATAGTCTGGGGCATTATTCCATCGTCGGCAGCGATAACCAGTAAAGCAAGATGGATCGTGGAAACACCGGCAACCATATTGCGAATGAAACGCTCGTGTCCGGGAACATCAATTATTGTTACTTGATCCGAAAGGAAGGCAAACCCCAGATCAATGGTCATTCCCCGTGCTATTTCTTCTTCCAGACGATCAGTATCGATCCCGGTCAGGGCTTTAACCAACGCAGTTTTCCCATGGTCAATATGACCGGCAGTTCCGATCACCAACTGCGCCAAAACTACACCTCAGCTATAGTTGCCGCCACCAGGGATATCTGACTTGGCAGGACAGCCTTTAAATCAATAAAGAAACGATTATCTTTAATATAACCCACAACCGGAATTTTCCCATTTCGCAATTTTCGTGCGAGTTCAATCACTTTCATTTTGCGGGGATAAAACTGCAAAGCGATGCTAGGTATTTGAGCTACTGGTAAAGATCCACTGCCGGCTTCCACAGCAGATTCAACTATGGTAATCCCAAATTTTTCGATTAATGTGGAAGTCAGGTCAGAAACTATCTGTTCGGCATTTTTTCTTAATTGGGTTCGATTAGTTTGTAAAAGATTAATT
>JABMPO010000412.1 GCA_013203015.1 Fidelibacterota bacterium | reverse complement strand
CAATTGCCGGAATAGTAGCCTCAGCACCAGCTGGACCGCGACCGAAAAAGCCAACAATCATTGTCATGCCTTTCATTATACCACGGATGTAGGTTCTGGTATAATCCAGGGCTTCGGATCTTGGAATGGATTGGGCGAGGGCGCTGAGTTTTTCGTTTTCATTAACGATATAATAAGTTTGCTTTACCAATCGTGCCTGGTCCTGTGGAAGGTCAAAATGAATAGTATGACCTTTTTTTGCAAGTTGTCTTTCCTCCCCCTTTGTTACTGAATACTCACGAATCCAGTCGATGTCTTCCGGACTGCCAGAGTCGATAAAAACAAAATCTGGTTCGCAGATGGAAATCGAATTGGCTATCTTGATCAAGGCTTCTTTATTTTTTATTAAAGATAGCTTAGCAAGATTTTCCTGATCGAGATTTTTATTTAATAGTGCATTTGCCTGTTCAATGGAATTCACGCCGCCTATTTCAGCTAGAATATCCGCCCCCTGCTTTAGTTCCAGCATAGCTTACTCCTTTAAATATATAATTTTTATGATTCAAAAAATTAGCTTTTTCGCATTTGATTTGCGAGCGATATTTATATAAAAAAACCCCGAAAGATTTATTGTTCCGGGGTTTCTATTAAAAAAACAGATTTGTCAATCGGTTAAAACGCTCACCAATTTACGATCGCGACCGCTACGCATAAATTTTACAATTCCATCGGCAGTTGCAAATAGAGTGTCATCACCACCACGTTTTACATTCAATCCGGGAAGAATGCGTGTTCCGCGCTGCCGCATAATAATACCGCCAGCCAATATGGATTGGCCATCGGTTACCTTGACGCCTAAGCGTTTGGCATTTGAGTCACGACCATTTCGGGAGCTTCCAACACCTTTTTTATGTGCCATTCTATTCTTTCCCTGTATTTGTAGCTGTTACCGCTGCTGTTGCTTTGGTCTTTGGAGCAGCTTTTTTGGTGGTTTTTTTAACGCTAATTGTATCGATCTGGATTAAAGTATAATCCTGCCGATGTCCATTTTTGCGTTGATAACCTTTACGTCTTTTCTTCTTATAAACCAATATTTTCCGGTTCCGGCCGTGTTCAAGAACTTTAGCCGAAACGCTGGCATTTTTTACAAATGGTTCACCAATATTGATTTTTTTCCCATCGTCAAGTAATAATACTTGATCAAAATTCACCTTTTTACCGGCTTCCGTTTCGAGCAGTGCTACTTTTAGCCGCTCATTTTCGCTAACCCGGTATTGGTGTCCTGAAATATTTACAATTACGTACATAATGATCTCCTAAAGCCTGCGAAATTATTAACGGGATTGTTCCTTTTCAAGTCCGATTTGATCAGTAACGTCGGAGCCGGATTTTACTGAAATAAAACGAAAATCATCCAATGGTACCGAATTATCATTTTTGACCTTGATGTGAACCAGATTTTGCCACATCAATCCGCGCATTACCCGACGTTTTTGATCCCGTAAGTAATCGGCCATTGTTGTGTGCAAATGTAATTCCAGACGCAAATCACGGTATTTGGCGCGATAGCGACGTATCCAGTGGTCAATGCGGGTAAGAACCGCATCCTTGGAAAGAATCCGCCCGGAACCATGACAGATCGGACATTCATCGCTCATCGAATCCAGCAAACTCAAACGGATGCGTTGGCGGGTCATCTCAAGCAATCCGAATTCTGAAATCGGTGAAACGGCAACCTTGGCGCGATCTTTTCGTAATTCTTTACGAAGTTCGAAATAAATCTTACGCTTATTTGTTTCCTCGCGCATATCGATAAAATCAATTACGATCAGACCCGACAAGTCCCGTAATCTTAATTGCCGGGCAACCTCACGGGTTGCTTCGAGGTTGATCTTAAGAGAATTGGCTTCGTGCTCTTTTTTGCCGATGAATCGTCCGCTATTGACATCAACTACAACCATTGCTTCAGTTTTTTCGATGATCAGGTAAGCACCACTTTTAAGCCAGACCTTGGAACGCATAAGTTTATCGATCTCGGCTTCAATCCCCTTAGCTTCGAACAAAGGTGTTTTAGACTTATGCAGCTCAAATCTGGAAGCCAGATTGGGGGATACATCTTCTAGGTAACTCTGCAGTTTTTTAAATAGCTTGCGACGATCAATAACAACTTTCCCAATATCCGGGGTAAAAAGATCACGCACAACACTGGAGGCCGTCTCCATGTCTTCATAAACCAATGTGGGAGCCTGGTTATGATTGGCTTTCGTGAGTAATTTATTCCAGTTATTAACTAATGCCTCGTAATCATTCCGTAAAAATTCTTCACTTTTACCCTCAGCAACAGTCCGGACAATAATTCCGAAATTTTCTTCTTTAAGCGAGGAGACAATTTTTTTCAGGCGTCTTCTTTCGTATTTATCCCAGATTTTTTTGGAAATACCGATATAATTTGCATTGGGTACCAAGACCAGCAATCTTCCCGGTAAGGCGGTTTCGGTAGTAACCCGGGGTCCCTTACCAGCAAAAGGTTCCTTTATTACCTGTACAAAGATGTCCTGCCCGGTTGTTAAATCAACCTGAATACGATCGCTGTTTTTCCGATTGCGCTTATTGCTGGAGGAATTATTGTACTCTTCTTCCGAATCAGCTAGAAAGGCGTTATTTTCAATTTCTGAAAATGGCAGGAAGGCATTGATATCATAACCAATATCAACAAAGGCCGCCTGCATTCCGGGGATTACATTCTCAACTTTTCCACAATAAATATTACCTACCATTCGTTGGTGGTCAGGCTTTTCGACATAAACTTCAACCAATTGATCGTCTTCTAATATAGCAATCCTGGTCTCGCCAATGCTTTCATTTATAAAAATTTCTTTCTTCATATTCCTTGTCCCAGGATAATGAATCCGGGTTTCGTAACTCAAATAAGAGAGGAAATGCCAATAATCAGCATACCACTTAGTGCTGGTCTAGTTAGTCGGTTTGTGCTATCGTTGAAGCAGGACGATAGTCGGCAATTGTCACCAGCAGTATGCGATGAAAGCCGGGTGAAGGAAATAAAAAAAATCTTTATCGAAGTGAAAAATTTTGTTTTTATCGGAAAAAATGCTTCAAAAATCGCCTTCAGTCCGTCTTCATCGATACCAAAACTAAGGCTTTTCAATAACACTCCCAAGTGCTTAATAACTAGAAATGGGTTGTATTATTATAATTATAAAACGACTTAAGTATAGTAAATTATAGTGATTTCGTAGGAATTCAGAATGATAATATAATTTTATAGTCACTATATTTACTGTCGTTGATTGCTGAACTGCCTGGTGTAATTTTGAAATGTGACATATTGGAGTTAAAACTAAAGTTAAATTGTCTACACTCCGATCTAAACAATAAATTCAGATGGTATAATCATTTTGAAAACCACTCCTCAGGAATTACAACTGGCCATATCCGCAGCTCACAAAGCGGGTACACTTATAATGAAGTATTATAAATCCGAATACGAAGTTAAGGAAAAAGGTTATCATAATCCGGTTACCACAGCGGATCATGCTGCGGATTCTATGTTGAAGTCAGTTCTGACTAATGCCTATCCCGAGTATGGCTGGCTATCTGAAGAAACGGTGGATTCTCCGGATCGCTTACAGAAAGAGCGGGTATGGGTTGTTGATCCGCTTGATGGCACTAAAGAGTTTATTGAAGGAGTACCGCATTTTGTTGTCAGCATCGCATTAGTAGAAGACCAGTTACCAATAATAGGAGTGCTGTTCAATCCGGTTTCCGGAGATCTTTTCTATGCTGCCAATGGTCTGGGTGCTTATCTTAATGATGACAGAATCACTTGCAGTATTAAAGAAAATTGCGCTGACATGGTAATTCTTAACAGTCGATCTGAAACACGTCGTGGATTATGGAAGCCGTTTTTCAACTCATTTCGGGAATTGCGGCCAATCGGCAGTGTGGCCTATAAATTGGGTTTGACGGCAGCCGGAAAAGCTGATATATTTGCGTCCCTGCGTCCGAAAAATGAATGGGATATTTGTGCCGGAAATTGCTTGATCAATGAAGCTGGGGGGAAGCTGATTGATCTAAATGGAAATCCGGTAACATATAATAACGCCAAGACCTTAATTGCACCTGGGCTGATAGCCGGTGAACCGAACGCGGTGGATAAAACGTTTGAAATTCTAAAAAAATAACGAGGAGAATATGGGCAGTTCAGAGATACCGGCAGGCGCAGTCAAATGTTTGGATAAAGGGTTTATCCGTTTGGTTGATTCCATGGGTGGCGACGCGGCGATTGTGCAAGCTGCCCGCGTAAGTTACGGTAAGGGTACCACTAAAGTATCCCGGGATCGGGCTTTGATACGCTATCTCATGCGGCATCATCATTCGACACCGTTCGAGATGGTGGAATTAAAATTCCATGCCAAGATGCCCATTTTTGTAGCGCGCCAATGGGTTCGGCACCGGACGGCAAATATCAATGAATACAGTTTGCGTTATTCGGAAGCAGTGGATGATTTTTACATTCCCCGGCCGGAAGATGTCCATTTTCAGAGTACGGTTAATAAGCAGGGTCGTGAGGTTATCGAGGTTCCGACGGAATTGAGAGAAAAAACAGTAGCCTATTTTGAGGAAATGTCCCAGCGTAGTTTTGCAATGTACAATGAGTTGAATGAAGCAGGTATTGCCCGCGAACTGGCCCGGGCTGTTTTACCGGTTAATATTTATACCCAGTGGTACTGGAAAAACGATTTGCACAATACATTTCATTTTTTACGGCTGCGTATGGATCAACATGCCCAGTACGAGATTCGGGTTTACGCCGAAGCCATGGCTTCTATGGTAAAAGAAGTTGCACCTATCGCTTTCGAAGCCTTCGAAGATTACATATTGAATGGAATGTATTTTTCGCGACTTGATCAGGAAATATTTTCACAGAATTTGCCTGAACGGGTAATTGACGACCTGCACGAAGATGCGATTTACCGAATTGTTGCCGGTTTGAACGCCAACAAACCGCGTGAGGAAAATGAACTTTACGATTTATATAAAAAGGAAGGCGGCCAGGATTCCGAAGCTGATTTTTCAATTAAGAGAATAGCAGCACCGGAATCCGCAGGTAATATTTTTGAAATGAGGGAATTAAAAGAGAAATTGAAAATGATTTAATCCGCCTTCGCATACGACTACGGCGGACGAGAAGGGCAGGTTAAATTCCCTGCTAATTGCGGTGGAATAGTGGGCACAGGGCTTGCCCTGGGGTTCATATCATTAATTTTTTATCAATTTTGTAATAAAGGAGGAAATATGACATTTAGTAAAGAAGGGGCGGGCCACCGCCAGCGCCTGCGAGATCGGTTTTTGAAAGCCGGCTTAGACAGCCTGCGGGATTATGAAATTGTTGAGTTATTGTTGACGCTGGGTACACCGCGCCGGGATTGCAAAAAACCAGCTCGTGACTTATTGGCGGAATTTGGTTCATTACGCGCCGTGATAGAGGCAAGTTCTGCTGATTTAAAGAAGATCAAAGGCATTGGTCCTGCCAATGTATTTGGTCTGAAGTTGATCCGAGCCGTGATTGATCGCTATTTGAAAGATCGCATAATCGAGCGCGATTTTATCGAGAGTTCCGAGCAGGTGATCGAGTTTCTCAGTCACACACTCAGTTTTCGAGATCGCGAAACATTCCTGGTTATCTATTTAAATGGTCGCAATCAGATTCTTGCTTCCGAGGAATTATTCACTGGCACGCTGGCAACTTCAGCCGTCTATCCCCGCGAGGTTGTAAAAAAAGCGCTGTCCAAGAAAGCCGCTGCCTTGATTTTTGTACACAATCACCCCAGCGGTAATCTGAATCCCAGTAAAGATGATATTGCCATTACAAAAAAATTAAAAGCCGCAGTCGCAACCATTGATGTTGCCGTGCATGATCACATTATTGTAGCTGGAAATGGCCATTATTCGATGGCTGATCACGGTTTATTATAATCGAACGGTCTGTAAAACCTTACTCCATATTGAAATCGAGAGCTGGTATTTTACCGACGAATAGACCAATCCCCTAACCCGGATACTGTATTTAGGCGAGACCTGGTAATTAAGTCCTGCTGTCAGTCCCAGAGGTAACTGGTCGATAAAAGATGATTTCTTTTCGCCGAGATTTGTAGTACCGTTTGGATAGACCATTGTTACTGACTGCTGATTAATACCATATAAAAATGTTTTATTAAGTCCGGCCTGGATATCGAATACTCCGAATTTCAAATTAATACCAGCCTCCAATGGATATTCAATAAAAGTATAATTATTATCACTGATGTAACTGGTTGTAGCGTTGGTCGTTTCTGTGACAGTACCTTTGGTTTTGTAAATGATCACAGCAGCACGACTGTAGAACAGGCTTAGCTTATACGCTACTTCCATTTTACCATACAGACCGAATTTCCCTTTTAAGTTAGTTGTATTATCAGCATTCAAAGGAATCGTATTTTGGCTGGTTCCGGCAGCAAGCGTCATGACTGTGTTTTTGATTAGGGGATAATCGATATTCACGGCTAACGTTTTTAGCTGGCTGGTCAGAGAATTGAAATCGCGATCAGCGACAATAACTTCGACTCCCGCGATCTGTCCGTTTTCCGATGTCGCTTCAGGGATATCCGTAATTCCCTGGCCCAGAACAGCGCTTATCAGGATTATACCGATTAACCAACAGCGGAGCATGATTAATTAGCCTCCGGCAAGGTCACATCGATGTCACTACTGCTGCCGCCGCTTTGACTGGTGGCAGTAATGCGGACGGTTTGACCGGCATATTGAGATGAATAGGTATATTCTACTGTGGCTGTGCCATCGGTGCCGGTGGCTATGCCGGGGTAGATAGAACCGAATGCTGTGGGGGTTACTGAAAAGGCAATTGTGTTACCGCTGACTGGATTGCCGTTGGCATCATTCAGAATGGCGGTTATGTTCAAAATCTCTGTACCATCACTGGGATTACCGTTTGGATTGTACCATGATAATATAATTGTGCTATCAGAAGCAGCATTGATTGTAATGGAAACCGAGTCAACCAAACTGGTTCCGTAAAATCCTTTGACTTTTGCTGTACCAGCATTGGTTCCAGCCGTTAATGTGTTCGTGGCTGACCCATTTGCTCCCGTAGTGGCTGAGGCGGGAATCGATCCAAGAGTTGTCGTCCAGTAAATTGTCCGGTCTGCAAGTGGATTGCCGGTAACCTGATCCTGTAACAGGGCAGTGATCTGGAGTGAACTGACACTGTTTGCCAATAGATCAGTGCCATCAGCGGTAAGAGTCAGGGATATACTTGAGAAATCAACTGTTGTGGAGGCAGTTACACCTGCATCAACTGTAATGGTTGCCGAACCCGCCGTAGTACCAGCTATCAGATTAGTGGTAGTGGTTCCGTTGGCATTGGTTATATCGCTGGCAGTGATGGTGCCCAGTGTGGTAGTTAGACTAATTGGTTTGTCGACCAGGGGATTACCATTGGTAGTTTCCTGTAATTCTACAGTAATCTCAGCAGTGGAAACACCGTCAGCTGGTATCCGGTCCGGGGCAGCCGCAATGGTGACGGTGATTCCACGAAAATCGATATCAATATCATCGGTAACAGCTGGATAACCGGTCACGGTAGCGGTCACAGTCACGGTCGTATCGGTCGTGCGAGCGGAACTAATTAAGGTAATTGTAGCTAATCCACTGGCGTCAGAAACAATCGAATTGCTGCTGACGGTCCCGGCTCCGGCGCTAAAATTTACTGTCGTCCCGGCCAGTGGGTTACCGAGGGTGTCGGTTACGGTAGTGGAGATTGTGGTACTGGCCGAATTATCAGCTATGATGCTGGTTTGATCAGCGGAAATGTCAAGATATTTGGGCGCCGTCGATATGAACTCCACGTTGGTCGTTGCAGTCACACCGGCATCGACTGTGACAGTAGCCGTTCCGGTGGTGGTATTGCTGGTAAGATTAACGGAAGCATTTCCGACTACATCGGTTACGATCGAGGATGGGATGCTACCCAGATTAGTTGCCAGCGCCACTAATTTACTGGTAATGGGGTTTCCATTTGTCGTTTCAACTAATCCGATAGAAATTGTGGATGTGGCACTACCATCTGCCGGCAACACGATCGGATTGGCACTTACGATCAATGTCAATCCCCGGAAATCGATATCAATATTGGCTGTAACAGCTGGATGTCCGGTAACGGCTGCAGACACTGTAACAGTCGTATCAGTCAACCGAGCGGAACTGATTAAGGTAATGGTCGCTAATCCGTTGGCGTCAGAGATAACTGAGTTGCTGCTGACGCTTCCGGCTCCGGCGCTAAAACTTACTGTCGTTCCAGCCAGTGGGTTGCCGAGGGTGTCGGTTACGGTAGT
>JABMPO010000411.1 GCA_013203015.1 Fidelibacterota bacterium | reverse complement strand
CGTGAAACTGGAACAGTAAAATGGTTCAATGACAAAAAAGGCTTTGGTTTTATCAAACGTGAAGATGGCGACGATCTGTTCGTTCACCATAATTCAATTGAAACCGAGGGTTTTCGTACATTGAAAGAAAATGAAAAAGTAGAATTTGAAGTCGTCACGACCCCCAAAGGTCAGGCAGCTGCAAAAGTTACAATCGTCGATTAATTTTACTGATTACCCAGTTACTTTTTCGAGATTTTAAAAATTTAGATTAAGTAACACTGAAAGGGCAGCCTTGCTGTCCTTTTTTTTATCACCAGAACGGCCCAACATTTGCAAATATTCACTGCCGATTTGATTTTGCTTATCTTAGACTGAGTGAAAATTCTGTGAAGTTTAATAATTGCTAATGTGCAATTGACCCGGCCCCAATGGTGTTATAGCTCAGCGGCCGCTCTGATACTGGCCTTAATTTCAGAGAATCGACTTTCTGTTAAATCATAGCGCAGGAATGGGATCAGACTGAGCAGGAAAAAAACAGCGGTGATCAGGCAAAAGACCAGACGGATTCCGGTAATAACGCTTTCCGGCTGCTCCGGAGCAACCGTAAATCCTGATAATGATAGAGTGAATCCCATAATGCTGGGGCCTAGTGCATAAGCGGTTTTTTGACCGCTGGCCCAAACACCCGAGAAAATGCCTTCACGACGTAAGCCGGATTGGAGTTCATCGAATTCAATTGTATCGGGCAGCATTGAAAAGGGATATAACTGAAAGCTGGAAAAGCCGATACCCAAGAAGAACATTTGCAGGAAGAACACCACCGGTTGCGAGGGCGGGGTGAATAGCAGAGACAGTAACATAACAGTCAAGATGGCGATCCCAATTGTATAAGCCTTGATTTTTCCCAGCTTGATTCCAATTCGGACCCAAACTGGAATGAAAATAATCGCGGTGATGAATAAAACTGCAGAAACGATGCCGACATAAGCTTCTGGCATGCCCATCACATATTTGACATAATAAATTTGTCCCGCCATTAAAATCCCAATCGCAATTGATTGCAGAAAATACATCGACATCAGCATTTTAAAAGGCGTATTCCGAAATGCAATTTTAATTTGTTCCAGAACCGGCATCTGTGGTTTAACAGCAACAATTGTCTTCGCCCGGCGGGTACCCCAAAAGCCGGTCAGGCAAAAGAGGGTAATCAACACGCCCAGCAACATTCCCATTAGCCGGAATCCGGCAACACCACCGCCACCGTATTCCACCAGCGGCATGGCCAATCCACCTGCCAACAGTACACCGATTGTAGATCCTACCATTCTAAATGAGGTAACCGACATTCGTTCATTATAATCATCGGTCATTTCGGCTACCATGGCCGAGTACGGGATATTATATACAGTAAAAGCCGTACAGCTTAAGGCGAACAGCAAACCTATCCAGGCCGCGGTGGCGAGTTCTGATTCAGTATTAGGCGCGATGAAAAGGACGAAAAATATTAGCCCAAACGGAATCGATGCATACAGGAGATATGGGCGTCGACGTCCCCAGCGGGAGCGCGTAACATCCGATATGGCACCCATTATCGGGTCCGAAATCACATCCCAAAGTTTTGGTAGCAGGAGTACTAACCCCGCCAGTGCTGGTTCGACACCCAGGACATTGGTCATGAAAAAAAGCAGGAACATACCAGTGGTAACAATGAAAATATTGCTTCCGATATCCCCGATTCCATAGCCGATTTTCAGATTCAGCGGCAGCTTATGACTCATTTTTATCCTCGTTCAGTCTTTCTATAATATTTATCTTGAAAATTATGTTACTTACGCTTTGTTTCAGGAACTGTATATTAATACTGAATATGGTTGGGTGCAAACAGAATGACTGCATGTGGATCTACAGTTATTGCGAATGCAATAACTATATCATTTACATTTTGCCAGTCATTTATAATCATCCATTCTTCCCAGCTCGTATGCTAAATTTGGCTGTTAGTAAAGAGAATGTTGATATAATATTTTACCAAATACTACAATTTTGACATATCATTTTTCAAAAGAGGTCATTATTAATACGTAGTGTCATGTTTTCCAGAATTTTGTATATGCACACATTCCAATAATTTTTAGGGACTAGATGACTATTATATCGTTAACAAGGTTTCATATAAATATAAATATCTATCCTCATATATCTAATATTATTGACGATATAATAAAATGTTTCTACAAAATAATTTAATAATTCTGTATGTATTTTGTTGATTGTATATAGTATCAATTTGATTGGTAGACATTGTCAGACACAGTCTGACATGAGAAGTAATAATTCCTAACATTATATAGATCCCATATTTATAGGGCTTATTATTTTTACAAATTGACTCTAGAGAAGAAAATGTTAACCCTTGATAAGTTAAATAAAAAACATATAAACATCTTTTTTTTAATCTAATCGGGATTGAATGGAAATATATCTATTTTTTATAAACTTAATCTTTGAATTGATTTTCTTAATTTATCAATGACCAAATTATAAGATCATATTTCTGATACAATATCCAAACTAGTATATATTTTTGATTAATATTCTACATTAGTATAGTATATAGTATTTTTGCAATTCATTAATACGGAATAAGAATAGCCATTGATACAAAATATCTCCAAGTGCCCTATTATCTTATTATTATAATACTAATTATTCAACATCATTTACTGTTATTCTTTCACCTGCCCACACAGATGTCCGGATCTTATTGTTTGGGCCAAGCTTGATTTGAAAAATTTTGATTTTCAAACAACCAGTTCTTAAAATAGTGGAAATTGAGAATAGTCTGCCTCTATAATTCACTAATTTTTGCCATTAGCTTTATCGACATTTTTGTTTGGAGTTATACTCTGGTAGTATTAAAACCACCGTTCTTGACACAAATTATTTTCTAAGTTATCATCATTAAAAAGAACTTTCATTTATTCAAGAATGTAATATTTTCACACAATCCAAGATAAGCATAAGGAGCACTAGGGCCATTATATCGGTCTTCAGGTTTCTTACTATTGATAAATATCTATCCACAATTGCTTAACAGTATCAACGAGTTAACGGAACATTTAACCAAAAGAAGTTGATCAGATTGAAATTTTTGGAGTTATAATATATTTTGTTGATCTGTATTGTAGACAATGTCTGACATTGCCTGACAGAAGAGTGCAAAAACACAAATATTAAATGGAAATACTGCGTGTTACTATAAACTTAATCCGTTAATCGATTTCCTTAATTGATCAATGATAAAATTTTCAGGTCAAATATTTCATAGAATATCTAAAATTGGGGATATTAGTGATCAAATTCTTTAAAGCTATAGAGTATAGTATATCAATAAAACCTTTCTATGGAAGAGGAATATCCAACAAATCAAGTGATCTCCAAGTACATTATTAACATAATTATATAGTACAATTTAATCAACATCAATAATGT
>JABMPO010000410.1 GCA_013203015.1 Fidelibacterota bacterium | reverse complement strand
GATATTGTTATTGCAAGCTGCTGGTCGCGGGCAGAGAGCTTGAAAAGCTCTTCATAAGCTTTTGAACATTGTTCCAAATCGTTAGCATCAAAATATGCTTCTCCCAGCAACCTTAAGAGCGTTTTACTATCAGATTCAATTCGTAAACCATCCTCAATAAATTTAATTGCTTCTTCTGCACGCCCTTCAGTAATCAAAAGACGAATCAAATCAATTTTAAATGATATGTTGTCCGGATTATCCTTGACCCGCCGTATTTTATATTTAAGGGGATCACCACCAGCTTTCGTTGCTGCAATACCGATCTCTCCCAAGGCGTCAACATTCGTGGGATCAATTTCCAGAATTTTTTCAAGGACAGCTATCTGCTCTTTATATATACTATCTTTCTTGTAAAGATTAGCCAACTCTGCCATCGTTTTTATATCGGTTGAATCAAGATCAATTACCCTCTCGTATTCAATCATTTCATTCTCGGTTTTATCCTGCTTTTTATAAGCATAAGCCAATCGTTTTCTCAAAGCCAGGTTGTCAGGCAATTTCTGAAGACCTTTCAATAATACATATTCTGAACTATCATATTTACTAAGGAATTCATAGGCAATTGCGTAGTACAGGTAAACCTCTTCTTCCTGTCCGCGGTCACAGCCCATTTCAACAATTTCATTGTATACACGGGTTGTTGATTTCCAGTCACGATTTTTATAGTATTCAGCCGCACTACTTAAAAGCCTGGGGCATCTTACTTTTCTTAGTGAATCCAGACGTTTTTCTTCGGCCAGTGCAGCTTCATCTATTCCATCTTCCGGAGGAACACACATTGTAAATAGTGTGATCCCCATTGCGAGTAATACGAAATTAATAATAGTTTTCTTCATCTTATCGTGCTCTCCGTTTCACAAACCAGATATCACCTAATGTTACCTGAATTCTGAAACGCTCTATCCTTTCGTTTGTAGTTGACAAAGGTCCTTTTCGGCTTCCATTAGAGTAAGCCAAATCAATCTGATTGTTGGTAAAACCAAAGCGAAAACCTAACCCCAGCGACAGTCCAGTTTCCACAAGGTTTTCACCATATCCCTGAATACTGCGCTGATCAAGATATAATCCCGCTCGATAGTGGAAATATTGATACCATTCACGGGGAATTTTTCTAGCAAATTTAATGGCTCCAAAATTTACATGCTTGATGCTATTATAAACCGTTCCGTTTAATGGCCTAAGCAAATTCGGTAATTCAATATTAGCATTTAAATAAGATATTTCCCCGGTTAAATGCAATTGCGATTCCAATTCCAAATCATAGCCAATTTTTATCTCAAAAGGATTCTGGACATCAGAATAACTGGATTCAATACGGGAATCGTCTGATGTCATATACGGTGAATCCACAAAACTGTCATAGTAGCCATTACCGTTAGCATCTTCAAATAAATGGTACTGAATGGATTTCAACTTCAATGGACTGAGAGAAAAACCAATGGAGCCATGTAAGTTAATGGGGTATCTTTTAAATTTATACCTGCTCGACGATAAATAGTAAACCAGACTCAAGCCCGAATAAGAAAGATGTCGTGAATATATATATTCCGTTCCCTCGATATCAAATATTGAATTATGTCTTGATGATCCGAATAATATATGTATGGCTAATCCATTTTGTTCATATTCCGTTAATGGGAAACTAAACGATAAACGCATCGAGTTGATCCCACCAGCGCCTTCAATCTCACGGAATGAAGTTAAAGTGTCATCAGAAACAAATAGCTCAGAGGAAATTGTCTTGAGCCAGTAATTGCCATCGGTAATCGGTGATAAGTCCAGACCGAGGGCATATTTTCCTTTTACAGGTAAAATCAACTGTATCCTGCTTAAATCAACAATTGTATTTGCCAGTCCTGAATTTGGTATAATTGTTTCACCACCAAACCCACCAGATAATAATGCAAATTTACTGTTATGCCAGGTATTGGGATTATCCAATGATATATTTGGAAAATGGCTTGGTATCAGCCCGGTAGACCCGATTCCCAAT
>JABMPO010000071.1 GCA_013203015.1 Fidelibacterota bacterium | reverse complement strand
CCGAAAATCGAACCGGGGCGGATATTTGCGTTAGCGGAGATCCGAGAGTCTTTACCAATATAGACCGGACCCAATATTGATGCTCCGGCGCCAATAACTACCCCTTCATCAATTATCACCGGACCATCAGTTGCGTCAATACAAACTCCGGGCTTTACAAACTTAGGATTGGCGATATGTATCCGGTCAGAGTTAATCAGGGCGATCCCATTCACTTCTGCCAGAACATTGTTTCCCAGATCAAAAAACTGAGCATCATCTTCCAGTGCTGTTTCAGTGCTTTCAATTAAATCCCACAAATACCGCATTACCGGTAATTCCAAGTTCAAAGAAGGCAAGCCAAAGTCAGGCTCTCCAGCAATTGGACCGCCATTAGCAACCCAATTCCGGCCATCTTTTTTAGATAATTTTGCTGCGATAATTCGTCCTTCCTGTCGGTAAACAGCCGCGGTGTTAGCACAGATTTTATTGATTGCCGATTCAGTCCACCGAACATTGCCTAAAAGCCAGACACCTTCTTTAACCTCTACCGGATTGATATCTGAATGTGGATAACGTTCTTGCAAGGTAGGTGCTAAATCATCCCTGGCAAAAACTGATAATCGATTTGTATTTAATAGTTTTTGGATCCCCTCGATAAAAGTAAAGGCCCCCTGGCGCAACTCAAACGCGGCACGAGTTACAGTCAATGGATAAAAATCCAATGCCAGGCGATCTTCAAAAATATAATACTGCATTACAAGCCCATTAATTTTTGGATACTTATATATCCCCGTTCAATAAAGGTTTCTGGTTTATGATCTATTTCAATATTAAAAAAATTATAGGAATGCTCCGATTTGAAACCAACCCGTAGCGCGGCCTTTGAAAATCTGGTAATCATTGCCGTTTGGATATTGAACTCTGAATTCAAATCAATAATCGCATCTAATGGATCAGGAAATAATTTATTAAGACTGGCAGTCTTCACACCTCCCCAAAAGGTAAAATCTCCATCACAATATTTTTGTACTTTTACTTTTCCATCAGTGTGATCAGCGTAGGCTAATTGACCTTTTCCTAAAATAACTATTTCAATTTCATCATTATTTAAAATTGATTTTAAAAAATACCGGGCAATCCGGATGTCAGATTCATTTTCGGGGAATATAATTATTACTCTTTTTAAGCCAACACCTCCATTTCTGAAAGCCAATCTTCCGCTTTCAGATTGTTTTTGTTGATGGCCTTTCCGTAGCCACCAAATCAACAACCTGGTTCTAAATGGTATTTTCATAGGTACAGAATATAACTTTTTCGCAAATTGGAAACTGCTTAGTTTTAAGCATGTATAAAAAGATTTTGGTAGCGAATCGGGGAGAGATTGCGATCAGGGTAATACGTACCTGCCGGGAAATGGGGATTAAAACGATTGGAGTATATTCCGCTGCGGACCGGACAGCTCCTCATATTTTGATGGCCGACGAAGCCTATTATCTGGGCTCTCCACCCGCCTCGGAAAGTTATTTGAATACGGAACGGATTTTAGAAATTGCTGAGCAATCCGGCGCTGAAGCAATCCATCCCGGCTATGGATTCTTATCTGAAAGCATCAGATTTGCCAATGCAATCACTAATAAAGGCATCAGTTGGATTGGACCGCCAGCCGAAGCAATTCGGGAAATGGGCGATAAAACATTAGCCCGACAAACAGCCCTCAAAGCCGGAGTCCCGGTGGTACCCGGATTGGAACGACCCCTGAACGATAATGATGATCCCCATTTAATTGCCCGGGAAATTGGCTATCCTGTACTCATAAAGGCTGCCGGTGGTGGTGGTGGTAAGGGCATGCGAATTGTATACGACGAAAAAGATTTGCTCGATTTACTGGATCGCGCCCGCTCCGAGGCCATTTCTTCTTTCGCAGATGACCGCGTTTACATAGAAAAATATTTGGAGAAGCCCCACCATATTGAAATCCAGATTCTGGCTGATCAACATGGGAATTGTATCGCCCTGGGGGAACGGGAATGTTCGATTCAGCGCCGCTATCAGAAAATTATTGAGGAATCACCATCACCATTTATCGATGATAAATTACGCCAAGTTATGTTGGATAAAGCTGTCGAGTTAACCAAAGCGGTCAATTATACGGGTGCTGGCACAGTCGAATTTCTGGTTGACACACACCATAATTATTATTTTCTGGAAATGAACACCCGGCTGCAGGTGGAGCACCCGGTAACCGAGCTGATAACCGGAATCGATCTTGTACGCCAACAGATTAATATCGCTTATGGGGATAAACTCGAACATACTCAGCAGGATATCAGTTTCCATGGTCATGCCATTGAATGCCGGATCTATGCTGAAGACGGTTATAATAATTTCGCTCCCTCAGTTGGTACAATTCATGAATTAGTGCTGCCTGATGGATTCGGTGTTCGCCTTGATCATGGGTTACGGGTTGGCGAGGAAGTCACGCCCTATTACGACCCGCTGCTCGGTAAATTAATTGTTCATGGCTCAACCAGAGCTGGCGCAATTTCCGGCATGCACCGGGCGCTGTCTGAATTTCACATCGTTGGACTGGAAACCGTTATACCATTTTGTCTGGCGATCATGGAAAATCAGCAATTTCTATCCGGAGTTTACGATACTCATTTCATTACCGATCAAATTGAAGAAATTCGAAAGCATAAATTTTCTAATATTGAGCACAAACGTAATATCCTTGGTATCGCAGCGGCCGTTCACCAAACAACCGTTAATAAAAAGTCAGAGTTAAAGAATAATCACAAATCAATTTCCAGTTGGAAAAGCAATGGGCGCAGCCAGGAATTGCAATGAAATTTCAAGCAATTATCAATGAAAATATTGTGGAATTTTGTGTTGAGCCTCAGGATTATGGATTCAAAGTGGCCTTCACCGATTCGACACAGCAAATCGACTGTAAACGGCTTAGCCCCTATTCTTATTCGTTATTGATTAACGGAAAATCTTATTATCTGAGCTTGACTCAAAAAAACGGTGGTTATCGAATAACGTTAAACCAGCAATCTTTTACTGTCCACCTGAAAGATGAGACCCAGATATTACTCGATAAATTCGGCCTAAATAAATCGGCCGAAGGATCATCCCAAAACATCATTTCACCGATTCCGGGATTGGTAAAACAAATTTTCGTACAACCTGGGGAACAGGTGACCAAGGGTACAAAACTGTTGATCCTCGAAGCGATGAAGATGGAAAATGAAATTATTGCCGTAAAAACCGGAACAATAGTTGAAATCATGGTTAAACAGGGGCAATCGAAAAACAAAGGCGATTTACTGGTACGAATTGAAGGAGAATAAATATTAATGGGTTTAGGTAAACGGGTTATGTGGGGAGGAATCGGTTGGGCTCTGGGGGGACCCATCGGGGGTATTATTGGTTACGCCCTGGCAACAATGAGTGAATCATCCGGTGCGGATGGTTCATCAAATTTTGGGGGCGGATTTCGCAGCACCCGATCGCCGAATCGAACTCAACCAGGCGATTTCGCAGTTTCGCTGCTAGTTTTATTTGCGGTAGTAATGAGGGCCGATCGCAAAATGTTAAAATCCGAATTGGAATATGTGAAGCAATTTTTAGTACGGCAATTCGGTTCTCAGAATGCCCATGATCTAATGCTGCTGTTCCGCGATATTGTTGAGCAAGATTATCCACTGCGAGATGTTTGTCGTCAGATACAGCAATCCATGGATCATCCCAGTCGCCTGGAATTAATTCATGTCTTATTCGGGCTGTCCCAATCAGATGGTCAAATCCACAATGATGAAATTGCAGTAATTCAGCGGATCGCCAGCTACCTGAATGTAAACAGCAATGATTTTGATTCCATCAGAGCCATGTTCATCAAAGAAACTGATGGCGCCTATAAAATTTTGGGGATTGACGTCGACACCGCCGTCCCCGAAATCAAGAAAGCCTATCGGAAAATGGCAAATAAATATCATCCGGATAAAGTTGCCCACCTGGGTCAGGATCTGCAAAATCTGGCGGAAGAGAAATTCAAGGCTGTCAACGCAGCCTATCAAAATATCAAACAAGAGCGACAATTCTCATGATTGAAAAACCGGGGGATTATCCATTTACGCGGGGACTATATCCTGAGATGTACCGGTCCCGTTTGTGGACGACCCGCCAGTATGCGGGATTTTCATCGGCTGAAGAATCGAATCAACGCTATAAGTATTTGCTGGAACAGGGTGTTATGGGTTTATCCGTGGCATTTGATCTGCCGACCCAGATTGGTTATAATTCCGATCACCCAATGGCCACCGGTGAAGTCGGGCGGGTCGGGGTTCCTATTACCACCATCGATAATATGCACCGTCTATTTCGGGATATTCCGCTGGGCCAAGTTTCTACTTCAATGACGATCAATTCCACCGCCGCCATTCTGCTGGCAATGTACATCGTTGTAGCAGAAGAAACCGGCGCTCCCACAGAACGGCTTCGGGGAACGATCCAAAATGATATCCTCAAGGAATATATTGCCCGCGGAACCTATATCTATCCTCCTGAGCCTTCCATGCGGCTGGTAACAGATACCTTCCGATTTTGCGCCAGCCACCTGCCAAAATGGAATACGATTTCAATTTCCGGCTATCATATTCGCGAAGCCGGCAGTACCGCGGCACAGGAAATAGCTTTTACCCTGGCGAACGGAATAGCCTATGTACAGGCTGCTATAGACGCCGGATTGGATGTCAATGTTTTTGGCGCCCGATTGTCATTTTTCTTTAATGCCCACAATGGATTTTTGACTGAGATCGCCAAATTCCGGGCTGCCCGACGGTTGTGGGCGATGACAATGAAAGAACGATTTGGTGTAACGAATCCCAAAGCAATGTTGTTGCGATTCCACACTCAGACTGGCGGCTCCACCCTAACGGCGCAGCAGATTGACAACAACGTGGTTCGCACCAGCATCCAAGCCTTATCGGCGATTCTGGGCGGAACCCAGTCATTGCATACCAACAGCCGCGATGAAGCCTTGGCTTTACCCAGTGCAGAGGCAGCCCGTTTGGCTCTGCGTACCCAGCAGGTAATCGCTGAAGAAACGGGCATTCCAGAGCATCCCGACCCCTTTGGCGGAAGTTATGTAATCGAAGAAATGACAGATGAAATCGCCGCTGAAGCTCTGAATCTGATCGATAAAATTGACGAATTGGGTGGTGCAGTCCGGGCAATTGAGCAAGGCTGGATCCAGAATGAAATCGCAACCAGCGCTTACGAACACCAACGCAATATTGACAGCGGGAAGATTCATTTGGTGGGTGTAAATAAATATGTCGATGACCAGACCGTGGAACCAACAATCTTGAATATCGATGCAACAGCAGTGCAAAAACAACAAAAACATGTGAAGCAATTTATGATCAAACGGGATAATACCTCAGCCCGGACGCAATTGGATCGGTTGTCAAAGGCTGCTTCCGGTAATGATAACAACCTGTTGCCTTACATTGTCGATTGTGTGAAAAACCGCTGCACGTTGGGTGAAATCGCCGATGTTATGCGATCTGTTTTTGGTGAATTCAATCCCTGAAATATTTAGTAATTTTTGTAAATTCAGGGTCGACTTGGCCATGCTTTTCGTATTAAGACCGTGAACTTTTTACTGAAAATGACGTTGACCATAAAGACTAATCTGGAATAATTATTGCTGTAATTACCGATAGGATTTGGAATGAAAAAAATAACCATAGTTTTGCTATTCGTTTTGCTGGTATCGTGCGCCAAAAAAACCGAGGAATTGGTTACCCCTGATCCACCGCAGCAAACTGAGGAATCTACTGATTCCCAGAGATTGGGGTTGGGTGAGAACAATACCGACCTAAATTTTGATAAAAGCGGGGAACCAGAAATAGCTGTTATTGTGGATCAAGCTGATCCCCAAGAGGAAGAAGTTACCTTAATTGATAGTGTTGAATCAGTACCAGAGCCGGAAACCATAGAGATTGCCGAACCGGCACCAGCCGATACAATCAGGGAGCCGGAACCGCTGATCGAGAATATTATCATTACACCACCAATACCAAAACCGGAAGTGGTTTTCGCAGATAGCCTGTACGAAGATTACATGATCAATCGTGGTGATTTTCTGAGCAAAATTGCCAAGCAGCAATACGGTGACTGGCTGATGTGGAAGAAAATCTATGCCTGGAATAGGGAAAAAATCGGATCCAATCCGAACCTGATCTATCCTTACCGCTTCCTGGATCTGTTAAAACCTGCCGCTGAAGTAAAAAAATGTCCGGTGCAATTTTACCAGTATGTGGTTTCAAGTGGCGAAACCCTGTGGTCTATCGCCGGGAAAGTGTTTGGCGATGAACTGGCCTGGATAATCCTGTATATGGATAACGAAGAAATGCTTGAAGCAAACGACGGAATTCTCGATCCCGGTATGGAAATCAAACTCAGGAAAAAACTGGATCCTTGCAGTTAATGAAATCATGATCGGTTTAGCAAAGGCCATCTCCAATATTTTCAATCCGGTAATTGTTGCTCCCGGCGCCTTTGCTATCCTGATAAATCAGGCCAGCAATCCCGGATCAAATCGCATGATAATCTGGCTGATAGTGTTGTTTTTCGCCACCATCGTTCCCATAGTAGCTATGCTGTGGTTGAAGAAAAAAGGTGCTATAACCGATCTGGATGTTTCATTGCGCGAACAACGGTTCATCCCACTACTGATTGGAATATTTTCCTACGGCGCCGCCTATTTGATCCTTGAGTGGCTGAACGCTGATAATATTACCAAAGGACTGGTATTCTGTTCGCTGACCAATATCATTATCGTAACCGTTATCACCCGCTATTGGAAAATCTCAATCCACGCCGCCGGTCTCACGGGACCGCTGGCAGCCCTGTGGGTTCTCTGGAATTCCTATGCTTTCCCCATGGCAGCCCTGGCTGCTCTGGTGGGCACTTCCCGTGTGATACTAAAAGCTCATACACCAACCCAGGTTATAGTCGGTTTAATATTTGGTTTCGTCTTTACGATTGTCCAATTAAAATTATTTTTTATTTAGCACCGTGCTCGACCTTCGGGAGGTAAAAAGTAGCCTGAAACAGGCTCAAATCCCGCTGGCAGTTGAATACTACCCAGTCCTGCCATCAACCAATGACCAGGCCTGGAAAATCCACAAAGCCGGGACTGACAGAGACACGCTGATAGTTACCGATCATCAAACTGCCGGTCGCGGCCGCGGGGCGCATGCCTGGCAGTCGCAAGCAGAAACCAGTTTAACATTTTCGATTCTGCGGCGATCGGGACTTTCCGCCAATCTTGCCGGTTTGCTGCCAATTATTACTGGAATTGCAGTGGTCGAAACCCTGTTGGTGTTTGATATCTCTGCTAAACTGAAATGGCCCAACGATATCTATCTGAACGGCAAAAAGGTTGGTGGAATTCTCTGTGAAAGTACAATTAGCGCTCAAACAATCACGACTGCGGTGATTGGTATTGGCCTCAATGTCAATAATCTAATCAGCGATTTCTCTCCTAATCTGCGCTCAACCGTAACAACCTTGAGACAGGTTGCCAAGCAGAAATTCAAGCGGGAAAAAATCCTGACTACCAGTACGTCAATTCTTTATCAGTATTTAAACCAGTTGAATACGCTGGCGCCAGAAATCCCTGCCCGCTGGAGGCGTTACGGAATTTTTCTCAATTCAGCAGTCACAATGCATACTTCAGAATCAGATATTATAGGTAAATTCATGGGAATCAATGAGCGCGGTGAAGCGTTGCTTAACATTGCTGGCAAGATCGGTGCTTTCGCCAGCGGTGAAATTCACGAATTCCGGGAGATTTGAATGATATTAACCATTGATGTTGGCAATACTAATATTGTAATCGGACTGTTTGCCGATGGTAAACTGATCAACAGTTGGCGTCTGCAATCAGAAGAATCGCGGACAATCGATGAAAGCTGGGCTATTTTCCATCAGATTATCAGCAGTTCAAACGTAAATCCGGCTGATCTGGCTGGTGTAGTCATCGGCAGCGTGGTGCCAAAACTTACTTTTGTTTTTCGGAAAATGAGTACCAATTACCTCGACATTGAACCTCTGGAAGTTAGTGGCTCCCTGGATATGGGCATTGAACTACTGGTTGAATCCCCCCGGGAAGTAGGCGCCGACCGGATCGCCAATTCCTATGCCGGAGGACTGTTATACGGCAAACCGGCAATTATCATTGATTTTGGCACTGCCACTACTTTCGATGTTATTGATGAAAAAGGCAATTTCATTGGCGGTGCAATTGCTCCCGGAATCGAAACCAGCGCCAATTACCTGTTGGAAAAAGCGGCTCTGCTGTACCGGATTGATTTTACCGTACCAGCCAATTCCATCGGAACTAATACTCAGACCAATCTAACTAGCGGTATTTTGTTTGGCGCCGCTGATATGGTGGATGGCATGGTCAACCGCATCAAACGGGAAAAAGGCTGGAACGACGTTCCGGTAGTCGTAACCGGTGGACTGGGAAAAGTCATTGCCGGCATTTCCCATTCAATTACAAATTTCGATGAAGATCTGACTCTGAAGGGTTTGTATCATATTTATAAAGACTGTAAATGAGCAGGGAACGGAGAGCAAAGAGCGAAGAATAAAGAACAAGGATCAACGAAGTAAGAAGTTATAATCCGGTACCCAGAACACATTAAAGCTTTCTGGTTAATTCGTAAAATTTTTTTATAGCATTCAATAAAACTTTATATCACAGTTACTATAGCACTTAACATTCTATAGTCAACTTCCCCGTTTGCGTGTCTGCATGCTTTCGGCGGTATACCTTTGGCGGCAGGATTGTTAATCCTATTTCTTTATCTCAAATCCGATTTTCTTCATTTTGGACTTCTTTACCGGTCCCATCAACTCTTTAATCGCCGCAAACACAATTTGAAAATTTCGATCATATTTCTGTTCCAGCACTTCGATTTTAGCTTTCAATTCTTTGTGACTCATTAACATTTGCCGCATTTTAACAAAAGTCCGCATAATTGCAATATTAACCTGAACCGCTCGGGGGCTACGTAACACAGATGAAAGCATTGCAACACCCTGCTCAGTGAAAGCCGTAAGTTTAAACCGCAATCCCATTTTATCAAAATTGGAGGACACATATTGTGACCTCCATTCCATAAACTCAATTTCTTTATCTATAAATGACCCAATATTTCAATCAGCCGGTCGATCTCCGCAATGGTATTATAGAAATGGGGCGCAATCCGCAGGTTGCCATTGCGATAGGAAATATAAATCCGGTTTTTATGCAGGTAATCAAAAATTTGCTGATTGCGCTTGGGATCGGAATTACTGGTAATAACAACCCCCGATTTGACATTTGCACTGCGATCGGAAATAACCTGGTAATTATGGACCAGTAATTGTTTTACTAGATAATCGGTCAGTTCCATAATCCGGTTTTCGATAGCCGGTTGGCCAACTTCAAGTAATAAATCCAGGGCGCCATTGACACCCCAGATACCTAAGCTGAATGGTGTGGCAAATTCGTAGCGGCTGGCATCGGCTTTCAGCGGCTGATCGTAATTATGGAATTCCATCAGACTGGCTCGCCCCTGCCAGCCCAGGTGGGGTGGATGAATCTGTTCCTGTAATTCTTCAGTGATGTAGATAAAACCAACCCCTTGCGGACCAAGCAGCCATTTGGCGGTACCGGTAGCGATGAAATCGGCCTGGCTGATCTCATTATCAAATTGCATTGCCCCCAGACCCTGCATGACATCAACTGCCAGGATAATTCCCCGAGCGTGGCACCAGTCTGCCAGAGCACGAATATCGTTTCTATAACCGCTGAAATACTGAACCCAGCTCACGGCCACCAGCCGGGTCCGATCAGTTACAATTCGCTCCAGATCCTCTGGCGTTACGGAACCCAGGTCCGAATCCAGAAAATCCAGTTCGACGCCGAACGGCTGTAGATCCCACCAGGGATAGATATTAGACGGAAATTCCATTTTATGCAGGATGATCCGGTCACCCGGTTCCCACTTCAATCCCCGGGCCAGCAGGATCATCCCATCGCTGGTGTTGCGTACAGCGGCAATCCGCTCAGCGGGAGCATTGATCAACTGACCGAATTTCTCCCGGGCCGCTACTGCCATATCCATAGTATCGAACCAGTTTCCAATTTTTTCACCCTGAGCCTGCCGGATGTAGGCATCCAAATTGGTCTTAACCCGGTTACACATGGGCGAAACAGCGGCATGGTCCAAGTAGACCATATCCAACTCGGTATGGGGGAATTCGCTGCGGTATTTTTCCATTTTTCTCAGGCGTATTTATGGATTGGTGAAATTTTCATGATCAAGCGAAAACCTTCAAAACGCGCTTCCAGTTTGCACTTTAATTCTTTGAAACGATCTTTGCGCTCACGAGGAGTTGCTCCGGGATTCAGATTCATCCCGAATAGAATCACTTTATGGTCGGTGGTATCAACAATGCGTACATCGTGGAAACTGGTAATAACCGATTCATTTTTCAGGTCAGCCTGCAGAAAATCCTTGATCTCATTTATCAAAGGATGATCGGTGTAAACCGGATCCACATGGACAGTAGGGTTCACCTGCAAATCAGTATTGATCACCTCTTCTACCGCTTCGGCAATATCGTGGGTTTTGAGCGTGTGCTGCCGGGCATCAACCTCAATATGGATGCTGGTAAATTTATCACTGCCGTAACTATGGACAGAAATATCGTGAGTACCCAACACACCTTCGATCCCCATGGCGGCCTGGCGGATCGCTTCCAACTCCTCATCGGCTGGCGGTTTGCCGATCAAATCGTCGATGGCATCACGAGAGATTTCGTATGCTGTCCACAGGATAATCAATGCTACACCGACACCGGCATAGCCATCCAGATGATGAAAACCGAATTGGCCTGCGATCATGGCGATCACAACCAATACCGATGAAATCGCATCAGTGCGATGATGCCAGGCATCGGCCTGAAGCGTACCGGAAGAAATCCGGTGGGATAAAAATTCAGCGTAACGGGCCGTCATTTCCTTGA
The DNA here is from genome assembly GCA_013203015.1 of Fidelibacterota bacterium. GTDB lineage: Bacteria > Fidelibacterota > Marinisomatia > Marinisomatales > TCS56 > JABMPO01. The sequence goes on along the minus strand of JABMPO010000071.1, from coordinate 5,615 downwards.
GTACAATCGTGGCCACTATGGCGCTAATCATCCACCAGTTGACAGCAATCAATTGGGGATCGAGAATGCGTTTGATGCTGGATTGGATAAACTCAATACCCACTACAGCCAGCAGGATGGCGATCACCAGAGTTGCGATGTATTCGGCCCGGCCGTGACCGTAGGGGTGCTCTGCGTCGGCGGGTTTTTCCACTTCTTTAAAACCCCAGATCACTACCGTTGAGGAAACCACATCACTTAAAGTGTGAATAGCGTCAGCCATCAAACTGATCGAACTGGAGATCAGTGCCAACACCAATTTTACTGCAAATAACAAGGTGTTAATAACTACCGATACCCAGCCCTGAAATTTACCCACTTTAGCCCGGTATTTCTGATCGGTACCGACACCTATATATTTATTAGTAATTGATTCAAATATGCTCATAATTATTACCCCGTAGCCTAATCGACAGCATTCAATCCGGTTATTTTCTGTCCCACAATCAAGGTGTGCATTTCGTGGGTACCTTCGTAGGTATATACCGATTCCAGGTTCATGGCATGGCGTTGCACCGGGTATTCATCCAAGATGCCATTGGCCCCCAGGATTTCGCGGGCGGAGCGGGCGATATCGCGAGCAATGTGCACGTTGTTGCGTTTTGCCAACGATACCTGGGTGTAGTCCATTTTTCCCTGATCTTTTAAGCGACCCAACTGGATTACCAACAGCAGAGCCTTGGTAATCTCTTCCAGCATGTCAACAAGTTTAGCTTGGGTTAATTGGTAGCCGGCAATCGGTTTGCTGAATTGCTTCCTTTCTTTGGCGTAGCGCAAGGCCGTTTCGTAGCAATCCACAGCCGCTCCGATGGCACCCCAGGCAATCGAATAACGGGCTTGGGTCAGGCAGGAGAGCGGACCTTTCAAGCCATTCACGTTGGGTAGTATTGCCGATTCCGGAACGACAACATCCTGCAGAATTAATTCGGAAGTTACTGATGCACGGAGACTCAGCTTGCCCTTCATTTCCGGGGCGGAAAATCCCGGAGTTCCCTTTTCGACCAGGAATCCGCGAACAACATTAGCGTCATCTTTGACCCAGACCAGAGCCACATCGGCAATCGACCCATTGGTGATCCACATTTTTGCGCCATTGAGAACCCAGCCATCGTCAGTACGTTTGGCACGGGTGATCATCCCGCCGGGATTAGAACCAAAATCCGGTTCAGTGAGCCCAAAGCAGCCAATAGCTGTCCCTGCTGAAAGCTTAGGCAGCCACCGCTGCTTTTGTTCATCGGACCCGTATTTCCAGATCGGGTACATGACCAATCCCCCCTGAACGCTGGCGAAGGATCGCAGACCGGAATCACCCCGTTCCAGTTCGTGCATGATCAAGCCGTAAGCTACATTACTGACGGCAGCTCCGCCTGCTGCTTCCGGTAGACTGGCACCGAAAAAGCCCAGCTCGCCCATTTGCGGGATCAGCTCCATGGGAAAAGTAGCTCGTTGATGGTGTTCCCGGATCAGAGGCATAAATTTTTCCTGCACGAAATCGTTGGCAGTTTGCTGGATCAGCAATTCGTCCTCAGTGAGCAAGTCGGTGATATGATAAAAATCTGGTCCACTGTATTTCATGATGCGCGGAAGTTACAGATAGAACAGAATATTTACGTGTGATAACGACTGTATTATTGATGTATGAAGAGATAATGTTTTGTAGGGGCAACTCATGAGTTGTCCCTACCATTATTGTCCCAACAGGTTTTACCAACAACGGGTGTTACAATGATGGTCTACCATTAATTAATATTTTATGGCTATAAATATCTCAATTTTTTACTGCTTAGCATGATATTTGTAGAAAGTACTTATTATTGATTTGCATTTGAAATTAGTAACAGAGAGCAATTTATGAGCGCATTAAAAGGTCTAAAGTTAAATTTGGGTTGTAATAAGAATTACCTTGAAGGGTGGACAAATGTAGATATTGAACAATATGGCAGAGTCGATGTCTGTGCAGATTTAAATGATCCCTGGCCCTGGGATGATAATTCAGTCGATTATATCACCGCTTACAATATCGTTGAACATCTTAAAGACCCAATTCATATCATGAATGAAGCCTGGCGGGTGCTAAAACCGGGAGCTGCAATCGAAATTTATGTTCCATCTACGGACGGTCGTGGTGCATTCCAGGACCCCACTCATATCTCATTCTGGAATGAGAATTCATTCGCGTATTATACACAGGAAGGACTTGGAAACATCTATTCTTCAATAAAATGTGATTATGATATTATCCTGTTTAACACACCGGCAACGAGTCATAAAATAATCTGGGTGTGGGCGATCTGTCGGGCGATTAAGGAATCGGTGGAAAGCCCATTATTAACACACGATACTATTCTTCGAATCTGTCAAAAAATGGCGGCAAGTTTCGATACTAAACCCAAAGAAATGAAAGAATTCCTGGTTGATTTCCAAAAATAATGATTTTATAATAAATTAGAGTGAATTAAGATAGGCAGGGAGATTGGTGCTGGAATTTAATAGTCCCAGTTTTTTCCGGATTTTATTGCGATGAGTTGTAACAGTGGCAGTAGCAATATTCAAAATAATCGCGATCTCTTTAGAGCTTAACCCTTGTTTAATCATATTACAAATTTCAATTTCACGTTTTGATAGCGAGTAATATTTGCTGGATACTTTTTGACTAAATGAGGATGAAATCAATTCCAAATTATGCTTAATCAGTTCAAGAATAGCTTTATTGGATGAGGACACACGAACTATCAGACTATCTAATAAAGGCCGAACCAGATTATTGATATTGGTCTGCACCTGCTGGTTAATTTTAGTTTTCTGAATCTCCACCTGAATCAGCAATTCTTCCAGTGCCACATTTTTATTATGCAATTTTACATTACTTTCAGTCAGCTCCTTATCGATTTCCATCAAAGTTTCTTCGTATTGCTTCTGTATAGTAATATCACGCAGATTACTTTGAATACGAAAGGGTTTCCCATGCCGAAATAATGGACTGAAAGTATGATGGATCCAAACCTCTTCTCGATTATTAACCTGTACCCGGTACTCAAAACTCATGATCTTTCCATCAGAAAATGCCTTCTCTTTTATCCTGATGGCTTCAGTACGATCAATCTTGTTGATATATTCCAGATTTTGCATCGCTTTTAATTCGTCCGAAGTACAACCAACAATTTCTTCGCAACGGGGTCCAATATAAGTGAAATTTCCATCCAAATCCTGTAAAGTTACCAAATCCGGACTGTTTGCAATAATCGACTGAAACATAAGATTATTCTGTTTGATCTGGATCAATTCGGGAGTCAAATCAGATTCGTTTTCCGAAGCATTTACCTTTTTTTTGAGATTGGCGGGCTTATTGAGCAGATCAGTTTTAGTATTCACGTTTTTACAATAATGTTCTTTTAGGAATTGTGAATAATCTAACCTCTCGTGTGGTCAGATTATTTGCCATGCCAAGGAGCTGAAATCACGTCAATAACCATTCCAATGCAGAATTAAAATCTTTAAATACTTCAAATTGAATCCCGCGCTTGCGTGCAACAGTTATGAAAAAACGATATAATTTATACTTGTTCTTTGGACTGACAAATACTACTTTGGGGTAAATATGCTCAAATTGCGATTTCAACTGCAATGGTCGTTTATAAGCTATCAATGTCGAAACATTTATTGTGATTTTGCTGTGGTCGATTAAAACCTTTACAATGCCGGTCTCCTCAGATTTATCAACAATCTTTTCGGTAATTATATCACTATCGGCAACATTCCAGTCCCCTTCGGCGGATACTTTTATTATTCCAGCATCCTGATCTACAACAATTTCATGTCTCATTGGTAATTATAAATTTTTAAGTTGATTAAATTTATATTAAAAACGATTATGTTATCCAGTACAATCGGCGGTAACGGGATACGCCTAACTAATACTAATGTGTATTTTTTAATTTCCTGTAAAACGATTCAAGTAGTTGTGTTCTCCGGTAATTTTGGTTTATTAATTTTATGTATGGGTTTATGTAATAAAGTCTTATAAAATACTATCATAATTGCAGATCAATTTTTATATTCTTTTAGTTTGGAGAGGAATTATCATGAAAACACAGTTTAAGATGCTAATTATTTGTAGCATATTGCTAGTTGGATGCGATCCACTGGTCACAATATTTGAAGACAGCGAAGACCCAATTAATTATACTGCTAAAACAATTGCTGTGCCTGCCACTGCCGATACGATCACTGTTATGACCTGGAATATCCGTTATGGAGCCACACAGTTACCCTGGTTTGGGGATTCTTGCGGAGATCGGGTGATGCTATCTGAAGATGAGGTTTTCGATGGTCTGGAAAAGTTATTGGCCAGAATTAACACTATTAATCCCGATATAATATTTTTACAGGAAGTCGATGTGGAATCAAAGAGAACTCAGTATATAGATCAAGTTCAATGGTTGCTGGATCACACTGCTTTTAACTTTGGCGCTTATGCTTCCATGTGGAAAGCCCAGGTAATTCCCAGTGATGGTTTGGGTCGGATGGATAATGGAAATGCTATTTTATCTAGATGGCCCATCACTGATGCCGAACGTATACAATTACCGCTGCGTGGTGATATGGATGCCTTGACAAAATATTTCTACTTGAGGAGGAATGTAATTAAAGCCAAAATTGAAATCCCGGGAACCGATAATGTTTATGCCGTGGGAATCCATTCATCGGCTTTTGCTACTGATGATACCAAACAAAAACAGATTAATAAATATATTGAGATACTGGATGATATTAATAGTAGCGGCGGAGTATTTATTTCGGGTGGTGATTTAAATGCGATTCCACCTACAGCAACAAAAACCGATTTTTGTTTAGAAGATGCCTGCAATGATGAAGATGACTATCATGTTGGTGATGACAATCACCGGGAAGGCAGTTATTTCACGCCTGAAATAACCTGGCTGCAAGAATTGTATGATAAGTATTCACCTGCCAGTTCTTTAACTGCATATAATCAAAATGAATCCCAATATTTCACCCATACTCCCAATTTGAATGGGGCATGGGATCGAAAATTGGATTATCTTTGGACAAATACCAATTGGGTTCCCGGATCGGCCATAACTTTACAGGAGGCGGTGGAAGCTTCTGATCATGTTGCCGTAATTGCCAGGTGGGAGGTGCCACAATGAGAACATTTCAGATCCTGCTAATCCTACCTGTCACATTCAACATTCTGATTGCAGCTGACAATTTCCAGCAGGCTTCCTGGGTTGATGGCTCAGCCTCAATCATCAAAAAAGGTCAAAAGGAAATTGGCTTGTTTAATCCACTGTCATTCGGTCTTACTGAGACGATTCAGATATCCACTCACCCGATACTGTTTTTACAAATGCCTAACGTTGCGGTAAAAAAACAGTGGATCGCCCTAAATGGCCATATTTTATCGTCGAAACACTCGTTATATTATCCGACACCGCTGCTTAATTTGATTGCAAAAGAAGGCATCGGCGGTTTTATATCGCCGGAATTTGAAATACCGGCCATGATTTCCTCTGTAAATGAAATGATTATCAGTAAACCATTGAGTATCGGTG
>JABMPO010000070.1 GCA_013203015.1 Fidelibacterota bacterium | reverse complement strand
ACTGATGGAAATTGCCAGGCCAGAAAAAGCGCGATTGCCGCCATGACCGGTAATCCTATTTGAGTCAGACGGATGGGGTCATAACGATTGTTTAATCGCCAGAGGATATCTCTGCCAAACGTAACAGCGCTGATTAATCCCAGTGAATCAATTGTTGACATGATTGTTGAAATGATACCGGTTAGGAATAAGCCATAAAACAAGGGTGGTAGTAACTGCTGGCCCAATAGCGGAAAGGAAAACAAGGCATTGCTGCTATCTACTACCAGTCGGGCATAGAGTCCGCAAAAAAGAGTCAGCATGTCAAAACCAAACCAGAATGCGATCGATATTAAAATACCTTTCTGGGCAATGCGTGAATTTAAGGCTGCCGCGCAGCGCTGGTAAAATCCGGGATCAACGAAAGTCCACAGGGCAATGAAAAACCATACAGCAATAAATTGCCGCGATTGACCACCGGTTGGAGAAAGATGAGTCTCCGGCAAATTTTGCAATAGATATACCGGCGAACCAATTTTAATCCAGGCGAAAATCAGCAGCATTATAAAACCGGAGAACATCAGGATAAACTGCAGTATATCGGTGCGCACAACGGCGCCAAAGCCACCGTGCCAGATATATACTAAACTGATAATTGTAGCCATCAATAAAGCCCACCCGTAGGACAGACCAAACAAAAATTGCAGCAGGATGCCAATGCTGAGAATGTAGGGGGCGGGGCTGGCGAGAAACAGTAGGAATACGGCGCTGAAAATACCGGGGTATTTCCCAAACCGTTTGGTTATTTGATCAGGAATCGATATGAATTCCAGTTGTCTTATTTTTCCGGCGATAATAAGTGCAAAGACGGCAGCAAAAATATAATATGGCAACCCAAAAATCACCCAGGTCTGGATACCGTAATTATAGGTATTTTCACCTATTCCCAGGATTCCCCCATACCAGGTTGCGACCAAAGTCGCCACAAATCCCGGTAAACTGAGTCGTCTACCAGCTAGAATATATTCGGCCTGATTTTTCCGGCTGCCCTTGCTGCGAAAAAAACCAATCCCAATCAGAATCCCGAAATACAGCAAAATAATAAATGTATCCGCGAAGTGAATCGACATTAGATTTTATTGTGGCTCCTGAAGACTATCAGATTATTGCTGGCCGATATTGAGAATTCAGTGCCGAGTGCGCGATTGCTGATTCCCTTTCCGGATGGGATTAACTTTTCCCTGATCAATGGAAATTCCAGACCGCTGGTTGTAATCTTATCAACCGGTTTAAAAGCCATTAATGAGATTGTTTGCCCGGGAAAAGATTTGAATTTTCTTGATCCGCTAAAGAAGTCAATAGTAAATAGATCGGTTACGGCTGATAGTTGGATTTGGTTAGAGTAATGGTTCAGGATAATCAGGATTGCCAGCGATTGGTCGTCTCGGCCGCCGGTAATCCCGGTGAGCCAAATTTCATTTATGCTATTTTCGATTAACCAATCGATGGACTTCTCCAGATCAGTATTTTCCTGGGTATTGATTGGAATAATCGGGCAATTATAGCTGCTGCTGGCATTGGAAATCGAATCGAGATCGCCAATAATGATTTCCGGTTTAAATCCATTCTCAATTGCCACGTCGGCGCTGCCATCGGTACAAACCAAAGTGCCGGCTTGCCGGATTATATTTAATGGACAGGTATGCTTGGGAAATACACCATTTGCCAGAATTATTACCGGACTGGTAATAATTAATTTGTCCTGTTTTTGGCTGCTATTTAGTTTTCCAGTGGCGATCATATTTCTTCTGATAATCAGGGTTTATAAACAAACGATATTCTTTACGGCTTTCCTGCACCAGGTTTGAATATTCCGGAGAATTGAAATAATCCTTGAGAATCGGAGACACTGGCATCAACATTGGCGCCGGTTGCCATCTGAAAATTTCCCCACTGCGTTTTTCAATTAATTGGCCTTCTGAGCAAGCCCAGGTCAATTGATCAAGTTTGTATTTCCGCAAGAGATAATTCTCGATATAATAAATCAGTCCTTGCAGAGCCGGATCAGTAAATAGGAATTGGCGACCGTAAAACAGTCCCGTGTGCAGGTAATTGGGAACAATTAGCACACCATCAGCACCATCACGTCTGGCGGTCCAATACATAATTTCGTAAACCAGTTGACCGATTCCGAGTCCGGGGTGTTCCTGACCAGGTAGCTGGGGCCGGTACCGTGAAAATGATTTTTCCGGCTGCTGTAACAGCAACCATTCAACCAGAATCAAATCCGATTGTTTCTTTTCCGGTTTGCTACCCGCTAGAACTGGATGGGTAAAAATTCCTCTTTGGGCTACCAGTTCGCCAGACAGTAAGGTTTTATCATCAATGCGATGAATAATCTGCAGTTTGTGACGGTAGCTGTCTTTAGTGTCCAGTACAATTTCAGGCTGTTGTAATCCGGAGTTTTTTAGCACATCAAAAACACCGAATTTTTTTAATGCAAATTGAACACCCAGTTTTGAAAACAGCCCCAGAAAACGTTCAGTACCACGACTGGAAGAGAGATCATTGTAAATATCGGAATCAGATAAAGCGGACTGGTTGTTGTTCTGGGTTAGCAACAAAGGCGAGATATGGCGGGCAATGTTGCGAAATTTGCGCGGGCGCGGTTTTAATACGTTTTTTATATCCGGAAGCATAGGGCTGAATTTATGATCTCAAATCTGATGAATTTAATAAGATTTGATTTTTAATCCCGATGAAGGTTAAATTGGAAACGTAAAAAACGTAATACGTTTCCAATGTTACCAAAATATACTGAATTCGAAGAACGTCTCTACCAAGAGGGATGGCAATATATTATAACTGATGGAGTGAAATCCTTTACCGTTGAAGAACTTGCCAGTCGACTGGGGGTCAGCAAGAAAACCGTCTACCAGAAGGTATCCTCAAAAGAAGAATTGATTTCCAATTGTATAACCAGTGCCATGTCGGAACTTTTTACAAATATGCAGAGGATAATGCGGGAAGAAGAAAATCCGGCTTTGCAATTAATTAAAGTTGGTGAATTTGTTGCAACTTTTCTCAGCAGGATTAATATCCAGCGCATTATGGAATTAAAAATGCGCTATCCCGGTATCTGGCAAAAAGTTGAACATTTCAGATTTGAACGGCGGGAGCAATTTCGCAGTATATTAGTTGCGGCTCAGGACCAGGGGTTAATCAAAGATGATCTGAATATCGAACAATTCAGTTTTCTATTTGTGCAAATGATAAACTCGGTTTTCCAACCTGAAGTTTTTATGCAGCAAAATATGGGAATACCTGACATGGTCAGATTATTCTTCAGAGCAATTACGGAAGGTATATTCACAAAAGAAGGATTAAAACATGTATAAACTCTTTAGATTGATTTTGTGGTATCCACGAACCGTTATCGCCGCTACCTTATTTTTTACCCTGCTATTCTTATGGAATATTCCAGATTTGCATTTTGATCCCAGCATGAAAGCCATGATTCCGGATGATAATCCAACCATAGTTACTTTGGATAAAGTTGATGATTTGTTTGGTGGTACTGATGTCGTTATTATTGGGATCGAGGGTGACAGTTTATTATGGGAGTCAAGCTTGATTTTCTATGAATCGCTCCATGATTCGCTGGCAGAGATCGAACAAATTGATAATATCATATCTTTGTATAACGCACCCGATATTATCAGTACCAGCGATGGTTTTGTGGTTGAGGATATACTGGAAATATATCCAACTACAATTGAGGAATGGAAGCAGGTTACGGCAAAAATTAGAAATAACGATCTGGTCTACCAGAACATTGTTTCCAAAGATTTCAAAGGCATGGCATTAATCTGCCAGATTGCCAGTAGTTATGATTACGATGAGGCCAAACTACGAGATGATATAACCAGAATAGTTGATCAGTATCGTAATGAAGTGGATCAAATATACATTTCCGGCTTGCCCCTTACCCGCGCCTATATGATCGAGTTTATGCAGGGTGATATGAAGACTTTCATGCCCTATGGCGTTGCGCTTATGATCATCCTGTTGGCACTGAGTTTTCGCAGTTGGCTGGGCGTTTTTATGCCTCTGAGCGTAGTAATCATTTCTGTCATATGGACATTTGGTTTTATGGCAATTATCAATTATGAACTACCATTTATCGGTATTCTGGTACCAGTAATGTTAATTGCGATTGCCAACGATTACGGAATTCACATTATTGCTCATTATTACGAGTATAGTTATGCTGACCGGGAAATGACCAAACTGGCGGTAATCAAGAAGACCATGCGACGACTTGGAGTCCCCATTTTATTGGCAGGAATTACTACTATAATCGGGTTTATGAGTTTGATGGGACATGTTTTACCGAAGATCAGGGAGTTTGGTTTATTTTTGTCGTTTGGAATCGCAATGGCTTTCCTTTTCAGTATATTTCTGATCCCGGCAGCATTAAACATTGCCCGGCCACCCCGTTTTTTAAGCCAGCGGGGCAGTATGGACAAAATGAATCGATTCCTTGAGGGCTGGGGTACTTTTTTCATTAAATTTCGTCAGCCATTCATCCTGCTTGTTATTTTGGGATTATTATTTGTTGGTGTCGGTATTCAATATATTATCGTTGACGCCAATCCGGATAAATATTTTCGTCCTGAATCCAGATTGAGACAGGACAATGAAGCAATTACCAGAATGTTTGGGGGATCTTCACAAATGCTGGTTCTGGTGAAAGGCGATATCAAAGATCCGGAGGTTCTCGGAAAGATAGATCAATTAGCGCAGCATCTAAAGAAAAATCAATTGGTTTCCCATACATTTTCTATTGCCGATCAGATTAAAACGATGAATTCCTCTTTCCATGAAGGGTTGAAAGAATACGATGTGCTCCCCGATGATCGAAATCTGATAGCGCAGTACATTTTCCTGTATGGGATGACCGGTAATGAAGATGATATAGAGCGATTTATGGATGACATTGATGAACCGGAACACGCATTGCTGCTGGCGCGATTGAAGGAAATCAATACATCCAAAATTGTGGAACTGATGGAAGATACGGAAGAGTATATTAGGATTAATTTTGGTGATTCCTTACTGATGGAAGTATCCGGTCCGGTTTCATTGATTGCGAATCTGGCTAAAATGATAGTAAAAGGGCAGATCATCAGTTTGTCAGTATCGCTGGTAGTAATATTTATTATGATGAGTTTCGTATTTCGTTCGGTAATTGGCGGATTTATGGCAATAATTCCCCTCTCATCTGCTATAATTCTGGTGTTTGGGCTAATGGGTTATCTGGGCATTGAATTGAACGTGGCCACGGCCATGCTTTCCAGCATCATGATTGGTGTGGGAGTCGATTATACGGTACATTTTCTCTGGCATTTGCGTGGCCATATTCGGGAAGGAGAGGATTTGAACACTGCAATTCATACGACCCTGCGAGTATCCGGCAAAGGGATTATCTTCAACGCCCTTTCGGTGATAATCGGGTTTACGGTACTAACCTTGTCAGCATTTATGCCGGTGTATTTCTTTGGCTTCCTGATCGTACTTTCGATTTCAATGTGTTTATTTGGAGCCCTGGCGGTGTTACCGGCCTTAATCAGTTGGACCAACCCCAAATTTTTATACAAGTAAGGAATTGAAAATGAAATTAGACCAAGCTGTCAGCCGTGTTTTTATCGTTTTAAGTGTTTTGATACTGGCATACTGGCTGTATTCGGGTGTTGTCTGGCTATGGGAATGGTATGTTAGTATGGATGGTTATTCATCGGCCTGGTGGCCCATTATTGGAAGTTTCCTATGGCGAAATATGAGTATCGTGGTGGCCCTATATGCATTAATCTGTTTGCAGGTATCCGGTCTTGCCGAATTAAAATTTAATAAAATATTTCTAAAAGCTTTTGGGTTATCATTGATATTGACACCACCGGGAATGATGATCGTTTATGGACATCGCAAATAGAAATCTTGGAGGAATAAATGTTTAAAAAATTACTAATTGCATTGATTTGTGTTTTTACAGCATCGTTTGGGCAAATGACGGCCCGGGAAATAATGATAAAAGTAGACGCTCAACCGGAACCGAAATCCATGGTGGCCACAACCGATATGATACTGATATCTGTGAAAAGGGGGAAAACCAAGGAACGTCTTCGTAGAATTACCCGACACCAGCGGAATTACAATCAGGGTATTTTTGCCAGTAAATCGTTGATTCGTTTTCAGCATCCGGCTGATGTTAAAGATACCGGATTCCTGATGTGGGAATATGAAAAGGATAAGGATGACGACCAGTGGTTATATCTACCGGCACTTGGTAAAGTGAAACGAATTGTTGCCCGGGAAAAGGGCGAAAATTTTATGGGCAGTGATTTTTCCTATGAAGATATCGGCGGCAGGGATTTGGACGACGATCATTTTTCGTTGCTCGGTGAAGAGAAGATTGGTGCCAACAATTGTTATAAGATCGAAGCCGTGCCGGTGGATGGGGAAACATCATACAGCAAACGGATTAGCTGGATCGATAAGAATAAATGGATTGCCTTAAAAATCGAATTCTATGACAAGAAAAATCACTTGCAGAAAGTAATGACAATCGATGATTTAAAGAAGGATGGACCGTATTGGACAATTCTAAAAATGCGCATGGAGAACGTACAGAATCAGCATAAGACAATTATGATTATTACCGATGTGAAGTACGATACTGGCATTAAAGATAATTATTTTACCGAACGGTTTTTAATGCGAGTTGACTGATGAAACGTGTTTTTATTATCCTGGGAATATTGTTAGTGATCTGGCCAATAAATGCCCAGCCCCGATTTGGTGGTTTCATTCAAAACTGGACGGCCTACAATCTTAATGACGAAAATGATGTATTCCTGTT
>JABMPO010000409.1 GCA_013203015.1 Fidelibacterota bacterium | reverse complement strand
GGATCTCAATTTTCTATATGAACAATCAGGCCGAGGGAATCCTGTCATCCATGGAAGAATTGCTCAAGTCGGGGTTATTGGGAGCTTTCTTCGCGATTGCACTGCTATTCTATTTCTTGCGAAAATTCCAGACTACCATGATGGTAATCCTGGCAGTGCCTTTTTCACTGCTCGTGACTATTGCCCTGCTGTATTTCTTCGGTTTATCGCTGAACATTCTAACCATGATGGGTTTAATGCTGTCGGTAGGGATGCTGGTCGACAACGGGGTAGTCGTAACTGAAAGTATTTATCGTCATCGCCAAAATGATCGGACCAATAAACCGGATGCAATCAGAAATGGCGTCAAGGAAGTAGCTTTGGCCATAACTGCCGGTACAATCACCACGGCAATCGTATTCTTACCGAACATTATTAATGACCAGAATCAAGTATCCATGTATCTCAAGCATGTGGGTTTGACGATTGTATTTGCGCTGGTAGCATCACTGTTAATTGCTCAAACAATAATTCCGTTGATTGCCCGCCATGTACAATTACGCCTGACCAATCCCAAGCCCACTTCGGTTGACAAAATGGTTGTCGGATATACGCGGGTCTTGGCTTGGTTGATGGGTCATCATAAAATCAGTTTATTAATTGTAATCCTGACATTGGCTTCGGTTGCAATTCCCATGAAATTTGTTTCCAAAGATATGTTCCCACCCCAGGAAGATCGCCGTATCCGATTGCGCTATGAGATAAATGGTAATTATAAGTTGGAAAAAATTGAGCACGCTGTTGATGTAATCGAGGATTATCTATTCGCGAATCAAGATCAGTTTGAGATAAAATCGATTTACACTTATTACAATACTAATTACGCCCAATCTACAATTATTCTTAAAGATAAGGAAGATTCACAGAAATCTCTGGATCAGATAAAAGAGGAAATTCGTGCCAATTTGCCCAAGCTGGCGATTGCTCGGCCTACCTTTGAGCGCCATAATCGCCATGGTAGCGGGGAAGGAGTTCGGATTCAGTTAGTTGGTAAATCAAGTGAACGACTGGTGGTATTGGCAGAAGAAATTGCCTGGGTGGTAGCGCAAATTCCCGGATTCACAGACGTGCGGTCGGAGGCGGAAACCGGCAGCCAGGAGGTTCAGGTTGTAATTAATCGGGACCGAGCCCGGCAGTACGGTTTTTCGGCCCGGGAAATTGCCCAAACGATTTCCATTTCCATGCGTGGCATGAATTTAAGGCGTTTGCGCGGGGAAGACGGGGAAATTGACGTGCGGATAATGATCCAGAAAGAAGAGGATCGCACCCTGGATAATCTGAAAGATATATCCTTGTTTACCGAAAATGGTGATGTAGTCAAATTAGCATCGCTGGCTGATTTCAGATTCCGGAGCGGACCGCGACGTATTTTCCGGGAAAATCGCACCACAATTATGGGGATTTCCCTGGACCTGGATGGGGTGACGGTCGATGAAGCCCGTGCTAAAATCAGGGAAGTTTTGGATGGCTATAATTTCCCTGCCGGTTATTCCTATAATTTCGGCCGGACTTTCGACTACGAAGACGAGACCTCGCAAATGATGCTGTTGAATACGTTGATGGCGTTGGCGTTGATCTATTTTGTGATGGCAGCCCTGTTCGAGTCTTTAATCTTGCCGGCTGCGATCTGGTCATCAATCATTTTTGCTATTGTCGGGGTGTTCTGGTTCTTTTTCATTACCGGAACTAATTTTGATTTGATGGCCTGGACGGGTGTGCTGATTCTGATAGGCGTGGTGGTAAATAATGGAATTGTATTGATCGACTATGTTAACCAATTGCGCGAACGGGGTATGGCTCGACGGGAAGCCATCCTGCAAGCCGGTCAATATCGGTTGCGCCCAATTCTGATGACCGCCGGCACAACAATCCTTGGATTGATACCATTGACTATGGGGCGCACCCTGATTGGCGGTGATGGACCGCCCTATTTCCCAATGGCTCGTGCGATCGTGGGCGGGTTAGCTTTTTCGACTATCGTTACCCTGATAATTCTGCCGACTATCTACATTACGCTGGATGACCTGCGCAACTGGTCGACCCGCGTCCTGCATCTGGCTAATAAAAAATAATATATCTTATAGTTGTTGCAGCGGTGTCAATCGAGGTAATTGATTACTTCCTGAGCTTCGCGCCGTACAAGATACGCATAATCCCAGTGATGTTCTTCATTCAACCCCAAAATATCATTTATCTGGGAACGTAGATGTTCCTTCTGAGTACGATCGGTAAATCCAAAGCGCACTAATTTCCCCAGACTCCGGACTGCTTTCGATCTGATTACGTCATTGGGATTGGTGAGTTTTTTTATCAGGGAATAAAATATATCATCGATTACTTCGGCATCGATATCGACTGGATTAATCGATTCGCAGATTTTCCCCAGTGCCCGAACAGCCGTGTCTTCCAATTCCCGGCTGGGACTTTTTACTGCCCGTAGAACGGTGGGCAGAACAGCGATAATTTTAGGGGAACGAATTTTCCCAAAGGCATACAGGGCGAAGGACCGTGAAACAGCTTCGGGCCGGTCATGATAGGCTTTGAGCAATGGCTCGATGGCCACCTCACCCATCATTCCGCAGGTTTGGGCCAACACCAGCTCGGCTTTCAGGTCGGTGTGTTCCAGGCGACTCATGATCAGTGGGATTGCCCGGGGACCCATTTGGGCGATTACTTTCTGGGCTTGATCACGAACTCCCCGTAAGTCCGGCCGGTCGAAGGTGTCGATGTAAAACAGGCTGGATAAAGCATCAAACATCAGCGCCATATTCTCTTCACTGACTTTCGATTTTAGTTTTAAGGCAATTTCAGCTATGCCCTGAGAGACGATTTTTGGATCAGATGATGATAATTGCTTGAAATGCTGTTCCATAGTAACCTCCCAATGTTACAAAAATAATTGATGTTCAACTTTATTTGTACCAATTGAAATTGTTCCATCTAATAGTGCCACAGCCTGATCCAATTTATCGGAATTTGAATTGAAGCAGCGAATCAGCACGTCTCCACGATTGACTGCTGCCCCGATTTTATGTACAAATTCCATCCCACCCGTAGGATCAATGGCATCATCGGACTTTAATCTGCCGCATCCCAAACTGACGATTGCCAGACCGATTTTGTAAGTATCCATTGCTTCGATATAGCCGGTTGCCGGTGCCAGAAAATCTCGAGCATACAGTGGCTTGTGCTGTTGTTCGGGATTACTGAAAACTTTTATGTCGCCACCCTGAAAATCTGCTACTTCTAAAAATTTATTCCAAGCCTGTCCGTCAGCGATCAGTGACTGTAGTAGAGAAATTGCCGCTTCCTCCGAATCAGCGATACCGGCCTGGATCAGCAACCGTGCCCCGAGTTTGTAGGTCACTGCCATTGTATCATCAGGACCACCACCGCGGAGGCAGTTGATAGATTCCAACATTTCGCACCAAAGACCAGCATTGTCACCCAGGGGTTGATTCATACTGGTGAATACGGTATCGGTCTTAACCCCAAAGTCGGTTCCAATTCTGATCAGATGGTCAGCCAGATCCCGAGCTTGTGTCGGCGTTTTCATAAATGCGCCGTTCCCAGTTTTCACATCCAAAACCAAGCCCTGAATACCTTCGGCAATTTTCTTGCTCATGATCGATCCGCAGATGAGGGGAATCGACTGGATGGTGCCGGTTACATCCCGC
>JABMPO010000069.1 GCA_013203015.1 Fidelibacterota bacterium | reverse complement strand
TGGCGCTTTCTCTGGCGGCGATCACGGTAAGCATAAAGACCAGCCCTGATGACTGCGTCTTTAGCTGACTTGAATGTGCGGCTCCGGGCACCATAGTAGCCTTTGGCCTGCTTGACAATCTTACGATGTCGTCTGTGCCGGGGCACAGGACTGTTTGCTCTTGGCATCGCGTACTCCTTTAAACACCAAGCATTCGGCGGACTTTTTTCACTTCGCTGGCATCAACTAAAGTTGATTGACGCATTTTGCGTTTAACCGTCTTAGCGCGCCGAATAAGCATATGTCTATGGTTTGCTTTATTACGTTTCAGTTTACCAGTTCCTGTCACTGAAAAGCGTTTTGCGGAACTGCGTCTGGTTTTCATTTTGGGCATTCAGCTCTCTCCTATTTCGCACTCATAATGATTGACAGTCGACGTCCTTCGAGACCGTTCTCTTTTTCGACAATGGCAATGTCTTCCAACATTTCCTTCACCTTATCCAGAACTGCCAGTCCCAGATCCTGTCGTACCATTTCGCGACCTCGATACATTATGGTTACTTTTAGTTTAAACCCTTCGTTAATGAATTTTCTGGCTCGATTGATCTTTGTCATCAGATCGTGTTCTTCGATCCGTGGTCTGAACCTAATTTCTTTGAATTTAATAACATGTTGTTTCTTTTTACTCTCATGGGCTTTTTTCTGTGCCTCGTATTTGGCTTTCCCATGATTCATAATTCGACAAACCGGTGGTTTTCCATTTGGTGATACTTCCACCAAGTCAAGGCCTGCGTCATCCGCGGCATTTAAAGCATCTTGTAATGAAACGATTCCGGCCTGTTCGCCATCTTCAGCAATCAGCCTGACTTCATCTGCTTCTATTGCATCATTGATTCTAGCTTTAGCTATATTCCCGATGTTAAACTCCTTTGTTTGATTTCATTTTTCAATTGATTGATCAGATCAGCAAGCGATTGTTGCCCAAGATCGCCCTGGAAACGACGCCGTACGGAGACGGTTTCGTTTTCCGCTTCCCGCGCTCCGACAATCAGCATTACATTGATCCGGGATGTCTCCGCATTCCTGATCTTGGCACCGATTTTATCCGGTCGGTCATTTAATTGAACCCTGATATTTGCCGACAGTAACTGGTTTTTAACCTGCCGGGCATATGTATTAACTTTTTCCGAGACTGGCAAAACAGCAACCTGAATCGGAGCCAGCCAGAGCGGAAAGTCACCACCGTAATGTTCAATTAAAAAACCAATGAATCGTTCATGGGTACTCAAGGGTGCACGATGGATACAAAGTGGCGTTTCTGCAACGCCGTCCTGATTGGTGTAGGTCAGACCAAAGCGTTGCGGAATGGCAAAGTCAACCTGATTGGTGCCTAAGGTAAATTCTTTTCCGATTGCACTCCAGACTTGCACATCGATCTTGGGACCGTAAAAAGCTGCTTCACCCGGAATCTCAACATAATTAATGCCACCATCATCTAATGCCTGACGGACAATTGCTTCAGTTTTCACCCAAAGTTCCGGTTCATTGACGTACTTTTCACCCAAACCTTCTTTATTATGCAGACTGAGACGCATCTCGTATTTTTCGATACCGAATATTTCAAAATATTCCAGATGCAATTGGCAAACAGCAAGAAACTCATCTGCAAATTGCTCCATAGTACAGTAGATATGGGCATCATTCATCTGCATACTGCGGACACGCATTAATCCAAATAATTGTCCCGATTTTTCATAACGGTAACAGGTACCATATTCTGCCAAACGAATGGGCATGTCACGGTAACTACGTTGTTCAGCCGCAAATATTTTATGATGATGCGGACAATTCATGGGTTTGACATAGTACTTGGTCCCATCAACGTCCATGGCCGGATACATATCATCTTGGTAATGTTCCAGATGTCCGGATTTTTCATACAACACACCTTTAGTGAGATGAGGTGTGCGGACCCGGACATAACCAGCTGCCCGCTCTTTTTCCTTAGCCAACTGTTCAAGTTCTTCAATAATAATGGCACCATTCGGCAGCCAAAGTGGTAAACCCGGCCCCACTTCATCATCAAATGTAAATATGCTCAGCTCTTTGCCAAGCTTACGATGATCTCGTTTTTTAGCTTCTTCCAGAAAATGTAAATAATCTTTTAACTGTTTTTTACTGCTGAAAGCGGTACCATAGATACGTTGGAGCATTTTATTACGTTCATCACCCCGCCAGTAGGCGCCTGAAGACTCCAGTAATTTGAAATACTTAATTTTCCCGGTGGAGGATACGTGAGGACCGCGGCAGAGATCAATGAATTCTGCCTGCCGGTAAGCCGTTATTTTCTCATCCTCCGGCAGTTCTTCGATTATTTCAACTTTGTAGGTCTCATCCTGCGCACGAAATTCAGCGATTGCCGCTTCACGGCTTAGTTCTATTCGGCTGACCTCATGATCGGCCTTGGCCAATTCACGCATTTTTTCCTCGATCCGCCGTAGATCCTTCTCGGAAAAAGTACCGTCGATGTCGAAGTCATAATAAAAGCGATTTTCAATTGCTGGACCAATTGCGACTTTCGCCTTAGGAAATAGCTGCTTTACGGCTTGGGCCAGCAAGTGTGCAGCGCTATGTAGTAAAATTTCGTGCCCTTCGGGAGTATCGCCGGTGTAAAAGGTAATTTCCGTATCTTGGTTTATAGGTATGGCTAAATCCGTCAAGGTACCATTAATCCTGGCAACGACGGTGTCACTGGCTAATCTTGGGCCAATACTCTGGGCAACTTCCAACGGTGTAACACCGGCCGAATAGGAACGGGTGGATTTATCGGGGAAAGTGAGTGTTATCTGATTCATCTAAACAAGTGTAAAAAGTACAATTTAAAATGTAAATATAAAATCGACAATAGGCACTGATCCCATAGTCATATCCTTGCGGTGCAATGACTCGTCATGTTTATTATTGTACATATTGTTATGCATTACGTCAGAAAATTTTGTGGGCGATACTGGACTTGAACCAGTGACCTCTTGCATGTCAAGCAAGCACTCTAACCACCTGAGCTAATCGCCCAAAACAACTTTCCAAAGCAACTGATTCCAGTGACCTTCCCGACAGGTCGGGACAAGCACTCTAATCCCGATTCATCGGGAAGCTAATCGCCCAAAAACTTTACTGATTAAAAACTGAATTCGCCAATATCATTTAAAATTGGTAAATACCAATTTTCCACACTATTTGCAGCACGAAATATATAACTTATTTTACAATTTTCAGACAAGAGTTTTTGTCTTAAATGATACTAATACAGCTTTTAATTGATAACAAAAATATCTTCATAAGAAGTATGGTTCTCCAGGACTGAAAGAGTTTTGACGATAACCGGGTCATCTTCAAGGTTTATCTTTATTCGACCGGCGGTGCCGTCCAGGATATTTGCATACTCCATTTTCAGACGCAATGCTATTTGATCCCGGGCAGAATCAAACAAACCTTCTTCCTGAAGTTTAATGAATTTAAAAATATTCTCAAACGCTTGGGTCATTTCGGTATTCGTGCTATCAATTTCAAATAATTTATCGTGAGCATCATTTAATTGAGATTCGCCCGAGATTGGTAGACTTAAATCATGAGTTGCCAGAAATTCTCTGAAATCTCCAAGGATTTCGTCATCTATTTTGATTTCTTCTAAATCATGAAATCGATCACGATCATTTTGTACAAATGAGAAGAACATGCCCTTACGCCAACTCTCCTGAACCAGAGTTGAAGGTTTAATCTCATTCGCTATTTCCACATCCGGATGAATACCGCCGCCACCCCGGACACTTCTACCACCTACCGTCGTGAATATCGAATCTTCTGTGGCAGTCCAAGCGATAATTTCTTCGTTATTATAGTCCGGTTTTTGGATTAATCGTCCACTGGGTATATAATATTTGGCGGTCGTGATTTTCAAAGACCGTTTATTATCAAAATTGTAAACTGATTGAACCAAACCTTTGCCAAAAGAGCGCTTTCCAAGTATTACTCCTCGATCAAGATCCTGAATTGCACCAGCCACAATCTCACTGGCAGAAGCGCTGCCTTCATTTATCAATACGGCAATTTGGACGTCGCTGTCAATTAATGGTTTGTGATTGGATTTATAGGTGCGATTTGATTCTTTGTGCTTGCCTTTGGTAGTGAGCAATACCTCGCCCTTATCGATAAATAAATCGAGCACGCTGATAGCCGATTGCAATAATCCGCCCGGATTATCTCGTAAATCAAGTATTATTGATTCGGTATCTTGATTCAATCCCCGGATGGCTTCCCGTATTTCATAAGCGGCATTTTTTGAGAAGCGCGTCAAACGTATGTAACCAACTTCATCATTCAACATGCCGAAATAAGCCACATCCTGTACTTCGATATCCGATCGCGTAAGGGAGAAATCGATTGGTTCTGTTTCACTGGCCCGCTCAATTGTAAGGACAACCACCGTCCCCTTTTTTCCTCTAATAAGTTTAGCCGCGTCATCCAGATTTAGGCCAGCAGTACTTTTTTCATCGATTGCGATAATGCGATCACCACTGATAATTCCCGCTCGCTGGGCCGGAGTATTATCCATGGGAGCAATAACCGTCAATTTGTCATCGCGCTTTCCAATTTGGATACCTACACCACCATATTTTCCGTTGGTCAGCATGTCCAGACCATCGCGCTCTTCAGCTTCCAAGTAAACGGTGTAGGGATCAAGCTCAGAGAGCATATTTTGGATACTCTTCTTGGTAAACGCTTCGATATCAATATCGTCTACATATCTGGACATTATTTCGCGATTTACCCAGTGATAGAGTTTCTGGGATTGCTCTAGCTGACGGAAAAATTCAGATTTAGTCAGGGCTAATGACCCAATCCCGACACTTAAAATGGTAATTATTAATAATATTTTACTTAAATGTTTTCTATGCATTATTTTCAAAATTGAAACTCCTGGAAATTTCTGACTTGATCTGTTTGTGTAATTTTTCAACGGACTGGTGTCCATTTAAAACAATGATTCTATTTTTAAATCGTTCCGCGATTTTCAGATAACCTTGTCTCACCAATTTTTGAAATTCAAGACCCTCATCTTCAATTCGGTCGTTTTCAGCCGATCTTCTCCGTTGACCTTCCATGGGATCAATATCCACTAAAAAAGTTATTTTTGGTTGAATCTGATAGGTTGCAAAATCATTTAGCTTAATCAACCATTCCAGATCCAGATTTCTTCCGGATCCTTGATATGCCAGAGTTGAATCTGCATAACGATCGGCAATAACCCAATGACCTGCGTCAAGTTCCGGAATTATCAATTCCTGGGTTAATTGGGCGCGACTTGACGTCATTAACAACGACTCGGTTCGATCTGCTAATTCTTGACGGTTGTTATCCAGCAATATATTGCGGATGGCTTCAGATATGTCCGTGCCGCCCGGTTCACGGACAAAGGTCACTGATTGACCATGGGAAATCAGAAAATCATATAACGATCGTGCTTGCGTCGATTTTCCGCAGCCGTCAATTCCTTCAAAACTAATAAAGCGATCAGTTGAAATAGACATTCGGATCATCTTTCCCAATTAGCAATACAAATTCACCGATTGGTTTTTTCTTTTTAAAATGGGTCAACAGGTCACTCACTTTACCTCGCACAATCTCTTCATGTAATTTGGTTAATTCCCTACCGATGACTGCTGGACGATTACCAAGATGGTCATGGATATCCTGCAGCGTTTTAATGATTCGGTGAGGAGACTCGTACAAAATCAGTGTACCTTCACTCTGCGCCAATCGACGCAACTTGGATTGCCGTCCCTTTTTCGGGGGTAAAAACCCGATAAATTTAAATGTGTCGGTGGGTAGGCCAGAACTGACTAATGCAGTTAAAAAAGCCGCTGCACCGGGAATCGCTTCTACGGTAATATCATTTTCGATGGCCGAACGGATCAGCCGGTAAGCAGGATCACTAATGCCTGGAGTACCGGCATCAGTGACTAATGCTACCGAGTTTCCGGCTTTCAGATGATCGATAATCTGTGGAATTCGCGTAAAGCGATTGTACTCGTAATAACTGACAACTCTACATTTAATTTCGTAGTGGTTAAGCAAAATTTGCGTGTGACGGGTATCTTCAGCGGTAATCAGATTTACCGATTTCAGTATTTCGATTGCTCGATAGGTTATATCTTTCAAGTTTCCAATCGGGGTTGCAATTACGTATAATTTTGCTGAGCTCATTGACTTTCCCGTCGAGATAATAATCTGCCTTTACAGCGATTTAACTACAGTATAGATCGCATCAGCAATGTGATCAATCTGGTTAGCACTGATTGTTAAAGCCGGAGCGATACGGACTGTACTATGGTGGGTTTCTTTGGCGTAAACCCCTTGTTTAAGTAATTCAAGCGATACTGTGTGTCCATCAAGTTGCGGTTCGTCTCGCATTTCAAATGCTGTCAGCAGACCACGACCACGAATTTCTTTGATTTTATCCGGGAAATCAGCCTGCATCATAGCAAAACGATCCATTATTTGTTTACCACGTATTTTTGCTTTTTCAGCAAGATTTAAGTCAATCATTGCTTTTATGGAAAAGACTCCAACTACTGCTCCCAGTGGATAACCACCAAACGTAGATCCTTCCGACCCTGGTGTTAGAAGGCCGATTACATCATCACGACCAGCAACAAATGAAACTGGCAGAATACCGCCGCCGGCTGCTTTGCCACAACCCATCAGATCCGGTTTAATGTCAAATAATTGGTGGGCAAAAACGGCTCCAGTCCGGGCGAATCCGGTTTGGACTTCGTCCATGGCGAGTAAAATATTATGCTTTTTACAAAGTGCAGCGACCTGAGGCCAATAATCTTCGTCGGGCACAATCACACCTGCTTCCCCCTGAATCGGTTCGACCAGGTAGGATACGATCCGATCACCTTTTTCTTCGAATAAGGCTGTTAAAGCATCAATATCGTTGAATGGGACCAGTTCAATTCCCGGTACAAAAGGACCAAACTCAGCTCTGGCAACAGGATCGTCAGACATGGAGATGGCGGTCATGCTGCGGCCGTGGAAATTTCCTTTGGCAGCCACAACCAGGGCTTCATTTGCCGGAATCCCTTTTACCTGGTAACCCCAACGTCGTGAAAGTTTAAACATCAATTCGGGAGCTTCAACACCGGCAACTTTAGGTACGACCCGATCCATGCCGGTGACGGCCGTGGCAGCTAATAAAAAAGCACTCATATATTTATGACGGATGGAACGGGGAACTGTTGGTAGTTTTTCGATTGTCAAATGGTGAACTACTGCATCGACGATTATCTGATTCAATTGTCCCTGGTTGACGGCTGAATAGCTGCACAACCCATCGATTACTTCTTCTTCAATATAGGCTTTAATATTTTCAGGATCAGGTTTTCGAGCAATCAAAGTAGAAGAGTCTTTTACCTCTGATATTACCACATTTTCCAAAGGATGATAATTTTGACCACCCTTTTGTTTCTCAATGTTTTCATGTTGTTGCGGGGATAAGTCGCCAATTCTGACATCATTGATTGTCAAATCATCGCCATAACCGTTAATTGATAGTGTCGACATGAAAATTCTCCTGTACCGAAATTTTATAGTTTTATAACGGCTTGAATTTAAAATGATATATCAATATTAAAACTAGACATTCTCGGTAACAAGCTGTATTTAAAGATAGGTGGTTTATAGAGGCGTATTAAGAATTAACATACCTGTATTTAGACTCGATCATTCCCGTTTCTTTTCTTTTAACCTTCAAAAAGCGTCTGTAAAATTCTATCTTGTTTTTTTAGATCAACAACGTTTTTTTGAGGCAATTATGAAAAAATATATTGGTATCCGGCGGGAAGATAAAAACGACTGGGAGCGACGGGTTGCTTTGATTCCGGCAGATATTAAGGAGATCAGGGGAAAATATAATATCCAGGCGATTTTGCAGCCCTCCCCCTTGCGAATTTATACTGATGAAGAATACTCTGATGCCGGTGCAATTATTAATGAGGATGTCAATGAAGCTAACACGATTATCTCTGTTAAAGAGATGCCACTAAATTTTTTCAAACAGGATAAAACCTATATTTTCTTTTCGCATGTTATCAAAGGACAATCCTATAACATGGATATGTTGCATCGAATGATGGAATTGAAAGTTAATCTGATTGATTATGAGTGCATTGTTGATGAGACTGGTCGTCGCCTGATTTTCTTTGGCCGCTATGCCGGTCTGGCCGGGATGATTGAAACATTTTATGCCTATGGTCAAAAATTAAAAGTCGGCGGAATTTCCTCACCATTTGAGAAGTTCAAGCAGGCGTATGCTTATGAAACCCTGGAACACGCCAAAGCGGAAATTGCTCAAATCGGAGAATATATAGCCGAGCATGGCTTACCGGCTGAGCTCGTTCCCGTAGTGGTCGGTTTTGCCGGCTATGGCAATGTATCGTTGGGCGCCCAGGAAATATTTGATCTATTACCCTTCAAAGAAATCTCACCACAAGAACTGATTGATAATTACGGTTCACTGGATTCGAAACAGCATATCTATAAAGTGGTATTCAAAGAAGCTGATATGGTGCAGCCAAAAACCGGCGAATTTGAATTACAGGATTATTACAGCCATCCTGAAAAATACGATGGGATTTTTGAACAGTATCTGCCACACCTGACCTTATTGGTTAATTGTATTTACTGGACCGATAAATATCCCCGATTAGTGACCAAAGAATATCTGAAATCCCAGGCCGGAACCGACATGAAATTGAAGGTTATTGGTGATATCAGTTGTGACATTGAAGGTTCGATTGAGATTACCCAAAAGGTTACCTACCCGGATGAGGCTTGTTTTACTTATTCACCCAAGAATGATGATTTTAAAGATGGAACTCCGGCCGATGGAATTTCTGTGATGGCGGTCGATAATCTACCCTGCGAATTTTCCCGCGAATCATCGGCGGAATTTTCCCAAGTCCTAAAAGGTTTCGTAAACGATATTGTGGAAGCGGATTTTACGGTCGCATTCAATGAACTGGCATTACCCTTCCCCATTAAGAAAGCCCTGATCCTGCATCGGGGGCAACTGACACCCGAATATGAATATATCCGGGAATTCCTGTAGATCAGGAAGAACTCACTACCCAATCAATCAAATTATGTTACCGAAAAACATGGAGACATTATGACTAAAATTTTAGTGCTGGGCGCCGGTCTGGTAAGCCGTCCGGGGGTGCGCTATCTATTGCAGCAAGCTAATTTACAAGTAACCTGTGCTTCCCGTACGGTCAGTAAAGCCGAAAAATTGGTGGAAGGCTTTGCCAACGGCAAAGCCTTACCGATCAATGTCAATGATCGTGAAGAATTAGCGGCATTGATCAAGGAAAATGAAATTATTGTCAGTCTGCTACCCTGGGTACACCATCAGAAAGTCGCTGATCTGTGTCTGGAATTGAACAAGAATATGGCCACGACTTCTTACGTCAGCGCCGAACTGAAGAAATTGGATGGAGCTGTCAAAGAAAAAGGATTGTTGTTTCTGAATGAAATTGGGGTCGACCCGGGCATTGATCATATGTCAGCCATGCAAGTCATCAACATAGTTCAGGATGAGGGTGGGAAAGTGCTGCATTTTTATTCCAACACCGGTGGCCTCCCGGCTCCCGAAGATAATGACAATCCCTTCGGTTATAAATTTTCGTGGAGTCCCAAAGGTGTGGTCCTGGCTTCCCGTAATTCCGCAAGTTGGTTAGAGAATGGTAAAGTCATTGATATCCCTGGTGCCGCCTTGTTCATGAATTATCTCGTTGAACGTATTGAAGGACTGGAAGATAATTATGAAGTTTATGCCAATCGCGATTCAGTGCCTTACAAGGATTTGTACGGACTTGACGACGCTCTGACGGTTAAGCGCGGAACCTACCGCAATCTCGGTTGGTGTGATACTTTAAAGAAAATGGTTGACCTCGGTTTGGTAGATGAATCAACCGTTGAAACTGGCATTACTTTCAAAGAAATGATGGCCAAATTAGTGGCTGCGGCTGATGGCGAAGATGTTATAGAAAAGGCTGCTGAAAAAGTCGGTTTGACCATTGATGATCCAATTATCAAACGATTGGAATGGCTGGGTTTATTCAGCGATGAAACGATCCCTGATTTCGATAATGTGCTGGATGTACTGAGTCAGCAGATGCAGGATAAGCTGTATTACGCCGAAGGTGAGAAAGATATGATTGCCATGCAGCATAAATTCACCATCGAAAATGCCGATGGTTCCCAAGACCTGATCACATCGACTTTGATCGATTATGGCATCCCGAATGGCGATAGTTCAATGGCGCGCACCGTCAGTCTGCCATTAGGCATTGGTGTACGCATGATGGCTGAAGGTAAAATCAATTTAACCGGGGTTCAGATTCCTAACAGGCCGGAAGTATATGAACCGGTTCTGGCGGAGTTGGAGAAACTTGGTATAAAAATGGTTGAAAAACGGGAAAAACTGTAATAGTCTAATTTACTGACCAGCAAAGCCCCGATAAAAATTGGGGCTTTTTTT
>JABMPO010000408.1 GCA_013203015.1 Fidelibacterota bacterium | reverse complement strand
TTTGATGGATTTTTTCCGTCCTGGTCCCGGTAACCACCACCTCATTCAGCTGAAAAAACGTCTCCGATAATTTGATGATCAATGGATCGTTATGCTCAGCTTTAACAGATAACCTCTTATCCTCATAAGCGATATGAGAAACAAAAATTGTGTAAGATCCCACCGGCAAATTATTAATAGCAAAATTGCCGTCAATATCGGTAGCACCGCCAGTATTCATTCGCTCGACGATTACATTGGCATTGATAACCGGTTCACCAGAAGCAGCATCAATTACCCGTCCGCAAATATCAGCGGCAATCAGGGCAGTACTGCTGATTAATAAACATAGGATTAGTCGTAGAATTCGTGAGAATTGCATGTGCGTATGGAGTATTATTTTATCAAAGATTAATGGGGCGCGGGTTCAGAAAGATTAAGTAATAATCGTGTAACAACATCTTCAATTTCCGATTCGGTCACTTCGCCGCGATCGGTACGGGTAAATACCATTTGATGGAAAATACCACCAATCGCCTGCAGCATCAATTCCGGTTTCAAATTGGTGAATTGTCCAGCCGCAATTCCATCTTTCAGTATTGAAAGCAGGGTGGCATATAAGCGTTCCTGGTAAGCTTTCCAGGCTGGTTTTTCAGTATCTTTACTGAGCATGCGAGCGGCGTTAAACAAAAATTCAAAGCGGGCTCGTTCGTTATCAACGATCTCCGCCAGCTTTTTCAGAATTTTTAGAAAAGTTTCTTTAGGGGGATAATCAGAATGAATGATATCCTCAATACTGAGCCACAATTGTTCCCAGCCTTCCACCATAATAGCAGTAAAAACTTCATCTTTGGATGGGAAATAGTAGTAGAGGGTGCTTTTTCCGAATCCGGCCTGCTGGGCGATTTCGTCCATTGTGGCGTTTTCAACGCTTTTTTCCCGGAATACTTCCAGAGCACCTTGGAGTATCCGCTGCTTGCGAGCTTGTCGTTCTTCGATTTTTCGATCAGTTAACATTGTAGACCATTAATTCCATTATTCGACTCAACGGTCGAAATTACGACTACTTGAATGGTAGTGCAAATAGGAAATTTAAAATAAGGGTTGGCAATGGCTTGAAAATTAGATTTATATTAGGAGATGAATCTTATAAATAGGTAATAATCAATATATTAAATGCTATTATTAAAAGATGGACAGTTTTCTATCGATAAATAACTACTCACCGCGATCTTTCTGTGTTTTTGTAAAAACACTGCGGAATTTTGTGTATTTAATAGAATCGTATGTGGATTGACCTACCGCGAACATCCCGTACAACGATAAAAAAGAAAAGAATATAAAAAATATTCTATTTTGAACACAAACTCCAGAATTAATCCGATATGATGTTATTCCATATGCAAATAGGGAGTATATGAGGGCTATAAAAATGATACAGAGAGAAATTGTAAAAGAATGTATTATTACAGTATAATCACCCTCTTTTTCTAAGAAAGAGGTGAATCCATCATCTCCAGACGAAATTATGATTGCTAGCGAAGCAAAAAACACAGAAAATATAATGGAAAGTACTGATATGCCAATTTCATATAAATCTTGTGTAAAAAGATTACTTATTTTTATCGGAAGAAATAAATATAATATAACTGCAATAATAAAAGATACAACAAAATCCCACGAAAGTAATAATTGTTTAAGCTTCATCTTTAAACTTCGCAATTAATATTTGGAACTTTTCAATTAGAAATGATAGAACTTCAATTGGTTCCAGTCGTGTATCTATATATGATATATGCTGTTTGTCAATCGTACTGACTTTAGTTGGCTCTCCATCGATATACCCAGTTGCATCTACATGACCGTAACCATCCTCAGCCATACGAATTTTACTAGTTATTTCAGTATCTTCAACTATTTTTAGTCCACCATCATCTAGAGATGATTTATACTCCTCATGAAATGAGTCTGCATTTAATTCTGTTAATCTTTCATGTGTTCTTTTCCAGGTGTCACTAATATTTGGATTAGCTGGGTGAAGATAAATTGCAACTTTTTTTATAAGACTGAAGCGCTTAATAGCTTCAAAAAATTCATATGATTCAGTGACTGGTTGTATTTCAATATTTACAAAAAAACCTAAGTTTGCATCTTCGAATATTTTTTTAAAAATATTACAAAATTGAGAATTTTCGATATGATTAGATACAGGATGATAAGCTATCAACCCAGAGTGTACGTGTATAAAAAAAGGCGATTTGGCTACTGTACGATTTTTTATTTCTTCCAATGTAAGTTTATGCCGTTCGGGGACAGCAATTTCTTCTTCGGATATCTTCTTAAATTTTACTAAATATCCATAATAGAACAATCCTAATCCAGAATCTTCTCGCTCAATTTCAAAAAAATTCCAACAAAAACCGTGGCGTTTGATTTCTTTTTCAGGTATCAGACTACTCCAAAGGAATTCTTCTTTATTTTCTCTTTCGGCAAGTATATTTATTCTACCAAAATGATACTTTATATTCCTCATATTGATTCCCCTATGCTAATTAATTGAAAGAAAAAAAGATAATTGAATAGTGCAATATATTGAGCATCAATTTGGAAAAATGTCTCTTGTAGATATAAATCCTTTCCATATCTGTTTTTCAATTATAAATACCTTCTAAATGACATCTGCACAAAGTAAATATACTAAAGTATTTTTGAATAGACCAAATCAACAAAACGCTTTGAATAGCCATATATTCACGACCCCTTTTTTATTAATTTCCAGGGCCAGAAAACAAATGGTATTAATACCAGAAATATATCAAAACGCAGACCAATCATAAAAAAAACAATCGCTATCAGGACGCGCTTTCCCAGCGGTGAAACCAGGAAGGATAGAAATTTATCCATCCAATTTTGACTGTACACTATTCAGTTTATCCTGCATCGATTGGTCACGGTCGGTACGGGTACCGAATTTCAATGTGGATGAAATTCGTGGAGACCCCATTGCGTGAACCCGCTCATGGCACTTTTTGATGGCTGTAAATACTTCATCCCATTCACCTTCGATGTCAGTACCGTAGGAATGGAGCTTGAACTCCAGTCCGGCAGCCGCGATAATTTTTTCACATTCCGCAACATACTTGGATACCGATACTCCCACCCCCAGTGGTACAATACAGAAATCAGCAATTACTTTCATTTTGGTCCTTTATTTGATGAGTGAATTTACACTGAGACAAGCGTGGAGCAGGGAGCAGAGAGCAGGGCATGGGAAATGAAGGGCGGAGGAGTAAAGAGGATTTAATATATTATTATTCTATTCTCTCTGCCTGCCAAACGAAGCTTTTGCGTAGTTTGACGGCTCTGTGTTAATCTTTAATTTTAAGTCCAAATCATCGCAGCAATCTTTCCTGCACTAAATCTTCCAAGTCTCGGCGGCTATCTAAAACACAATGGATAAAAACATCTGATTCAATTATCTGATAAATTATTCGGTAAGGTTTAAAATGTATCTCTCGATAATCATGAATACCGATACTTTCCAATTCCGGCGGGGTATGCCCCCGATTTGCTAATTCTGATAAACTGGATATTCTTTCTTCAATATTATTAAGTAATATTTCTGCCTTGCGTGTTGAGTCATTAATTGCAACGTATTGAAAGATACTGAAAATATCATCTTCAGCTTCGACAATAATATAGACCCGATATTTCATCAAATTTTGTTGTGATTGATTCGATCACTAATAGATTGAAATGCTTTTGCGGCAGGTTTATAGTCTTGCTCTTTCAGACTTTTGCTACTCAAAGCAAGCATTTTCAGGAGGGTTAGACTTTCCTGGGTCCGTTCGTATTTTTTAATGTCCTGTAGGATAGCCTTGGCTACGCCATTTTGGGTGATTACTAAAGTTTTATTACTATCAGCAATTTCCCTGATAATTTCCGACGCATGTGCTTTAATATAACTAATCGGTTTTACTGCTTCACTTGCTTTCATTAATTAATCTCCAAATAGTAGACTAAATATAGGCTAAATTGTGGTCTACGACAATCTTCAATTTCAATTTTTCCTTCGTGTTCTTTGTGTCACTGTGGCTTAGTGTTTCATGTTTTAAAATGCAATCGTAGGCGGAAACCTTTTGTAATTTGCAACATTGGAGTGACCTATGTTCAGCAAACTTTTAGCACTATTTATTGGCGTACCGTTATTGGAAGTTCTGATCCTGATCAAGCTTGGTGAGGTGATGGGTTTCTGGAATACGATCTTACTTGTGATTGGTACTGGTGTTGTGGGCGCTTACCTGGCCAAATTGCATGGACTCACAATCTGGTACGAAATCCAGCGTGATCTGCAAATGGGCCAAATGCCGACCAACAAATTAATGGACGGGCTACTCGTTCTGGTAGGCGGAATTGTTTTACTTACGCCTGGTTTGTTAACCGATATTCTCGGACTTGCGTTACTGTTCCCGGGTACCCGTTACTTCTTCAAACAATGGTTGCGAGAGCGACTATCGGCAATGGCTCAGAATCAAAATACCAATTTCTTCATAAATAATTGATACGCTGATAATAGCCAAAGATATATTATCAACAGGGAAATTCGACCAGTGAAAATTTCAATTTATCTAACATTATTCAGCTTTGGTTCCTGGGGCTTGGTCGCCGGATTTATTCCGACCGCCGTTTTCGACATCTTCTGGGGTATGTTTGGACCCTGGCTGGTGGGCTTAATTACCCTGATTATTGTTAAACAAGCCTATGACAAAGACCCCGAATCCGTGACTGCGTTGATGATGAAATCCTTCCTTGGCAAGATGATATTTTATGGGGTTTACATTACATTGCTAATACTGTTTGCAGCCTTGCAAAAGGTACAATTTATCATCAGTTTCACAGTCTATTTTATTGTTCTGCATATTATCGAAGCCTTATACTTCCAGGCTATTTTTAAGCCTAAAAAGTCTTAATACTTGAATATTGAATCAATGATTGCAGCAGAACAGGGCAGTGGTAGTGGTGAATTCGATGCCGGCGAGGTTATTATTCATCATGTCTCCAACAGTTCTATAGATCACCCAATCCTGGAATTACCGACAATTTTCGGGGTTAATTTTTCCATCACCAAGCATGTGCTAATGATCTGGTTGGTGGCGATTCTGGTATTTACCGTGGTCACTTGGGCAATCCGCAGATATACCAAGCAGGAGCAGCCGGTACCCAGTGGATTTATGAATGCTCTAGAGGCGGTGGTCCAGTTTATCCGGGATTCGATTATCCGGCCTAATGTTGGTGAAAAATTTACCAACACCTGGGCGCCATTGATTCTCACTTTTTTCTGTTTCATCCTTACTGCTAACGCCATTGGATTGGTTCCGATTTTCGATCTGTTGGGTGCTATTGATCGATTCATCCTGCACACCAATCCCGAATCATTTATTAACCGTATTCTGCACGGCGGTGTTACTGCCACCGCTAATTATAATGTTACTGCAGCTCTGGCGATTATTACTTTTTTCAGCATTATGATTGCCGGTAGCAAGGCGCATGGATTTATTACTCATTGGAAAAATTTGGTACCACCCGGCTTGGCCTGGCCGATTTACATTCTGCTGATTCCGATTGAATTGATCGGAATGCTGGTTAAACCTTTTGCCCTTACCATGCGACTGGCGGCCAATATGACCGGTGGACATATCGCAATCCTGGCGATTTTATCGTTTGTATTCATCTTTGCATCAATATTCAAAGCTGCAATGGCTGGTATCGCCGCCGGGTTACTGGTCGCGGTTCCATTGGCGGTGGGCATCTCAGCCCTGGAAATAATTGTTGTTTTAGTTCAAGCTTATGTTTTCACCATGATGACAGCGGTATTTATCGGCATGGCAATCAATGTACACCATTAATCGGAGGTTATTAA
>JABMPO010000407.1 GCA_013203015.1 Fidelibacterota bacterium | reverse complement strand
TATCCACGCTTGCTGATATGCGACATAAAACCAAAATAGAGTCCCCAATCCAGGGCTTGACCACTGCCCAGATGCAATAAATCATAACCATCAGAATTATAGGTATACCCGAAGCCACTGTTCTCAGCCTGAGCTGTCACCGAAAAATTAAAGTCTTGAGAATCCGGATTGGCATAATTTATCGGTACCAGAAATTGACTGTTAAAATTCCTGCTAATTCCAAGTCCGGCGGGATTTACATTCACCGCACCGGCGTCATCAAGCTCCGCCACCGATCCGAATGGTGTATATTGAGCAAAAATCATCGATAAAATAACAGGCAAACAAAATAGAACCTTCTTCATTTTTTTATTCCCGTAGACCATTTTAATTAAACATATATTTGGAATGCAATTTACAAGTTATCTAGATAATAACTCTGTGTTATCCTGTAAACCGCTCCATGATCCCTGCAAGAGTAATTATATTATATAATAAAACGGGGAGACAACTACTGCTGCTTCCCCGTTCATTTACCGGCTGTTTAATTATTCATTAATTGTGTTGCCCCGCGCTACTAGAAACAGCGAGACCGCAAAAATCAATACCTGAAACTCCATGCCACCCATATTATTAGTGCCTTCACCATAGCCGGCCATAAAATTCCAACCGTTGGACCAGTGAACCATAAATATAGCGCCCAGCATCACCATGGCAAAAATTCCTCCGCCGATCCGCGTAGCCCAATCAGGGCCTATGCCGCCGTAGAGAATCAACAATCCACCAGCAACCTCCATGATTGCCAGCAGATATACCATAAACACGGGCATTCCCATACCTTCAGCCATCATGGCAGCCATGGGAAATTTGGCCAAGCCGTGGTAAATAAATGTGGCCGCCAGCGCTAACCGGACAAGCCAGTGTGAGTTATTTTTCAATTGCTCCATTTCAACCTCCTTTTGTGGTTGTTAACAATAGAATTATTCATTTGAATTCGATTAATTTTTTCCATAAATCGATTTGGATCCACCGCCCCCAGATAAAATAATTTTCCGGCAATCCAGATAGCCGGAGTTATGCTGCTGCGTCTTGCATCAGGAATATTCTTATCCCGGTCAAGATCATAAATGCGAATCCGGAAACGACCGGTAGCGTCGCCCAAATATTTAAGCTGTGATTCTATCAGATCACATTCGGGACAATCACTGCGCACAGCCAGTTCAACCAAGGTGTTTTCGCTGCTAATTTCATTTTTCATGCCTCACGAACTTAGCAGGCAGCGGGCGGGTTTAGTGTCGGTTAGATGACAGAAATGCTTATTGCAACCAGTCTACCGAGGTGGTTCTCAAATAGCGGCGAGTATATTCAATTTTTTGTTCCTGCACCATATCATTCAGGATCGAATTAACAGTTTGTCGGGTGGTGGCAGTGAGTTCGGCAATTTCCTGATGATTGAGAAATGGTCGGACCATCCAGCCATCGATCATTTTTTTCCCAAAAGTACTGATATAACGGCTGAGGAATGCTTCTATCCGCTCACGGGCATTTTTAAATACCAGGTCCTCGATATGGGATTCAATCTTCCGCAGTCGGAAACCGATGAATTTGTTTACACTGCGATTTAAGCGGGCGCTTTTATTTAGTAGATCTTCAAAATTTTCCTTACTGATGGAACAGATTATGGCATCCTCCACCACTTCGGCGCTGTTCTCATGCCGCTCCTGCCCGAGGATGGCGCTTTCGCCAAATATCTCCCCCGGACCAATCAGTTGAATTGAAGTAGATCGCCCATCTTCCGTTACCCGGGATATTTTGATCTTTCCGGACTTGAGAAAATAAATCGTATTATTGGGCTCATCCGGAAAATAAATGATCTCTTTTTTAGGGGTTTCCTGCATTCGAGAATTTTGATCGAGTCCCATCATGGTTCTCTCATCCATGTCTTCAAATAAATTGAAATTCTGTAAATACCACAATTTGGTTTTCTCAGCCATTTTTACCTTCCGAGTATCAATTCGACATCATTCATTCCAAATGATATTGGTAAGTTGTTCCCTGACAATATATAGTTGATAGAAATATAGATCAATCACGAAATTGATTTATCGACTCACGGCTCTCCAATCGCCAGCGAATTAGAAACCGGAAGTGTGTTTTAAGAAATCAATATCAGGCAGGATCGACCGGATTTCCTCAATCGAGACGTGGGAAACCCAACCGCCGCTAATACGAGCGGTAATCACCAGAATGATAAATAGTCCTCCAATTGCAAATACCAGTTTGCGACTAGTCCAGAATCCGGCAGGCAGGCCGATAGTTTTAAAATCCAGGGTATCTTTCACCGGGCAAACATCCACGCAACTGGTACAACCGGTGCATTCAGCGCTAATGATTTGAGGTTTTACATCAACTGGCAAATAGGTTGGACAAACTTTAGCACAGAGATTACAATCGATACAGGTTGATTCTTCACGCTTGATTCTAGTAGGTCCCAGAAAACCGAATATTCCGGTAAGTGCACCATAAGGACAAAGATAGCGGCACCAGAAATTGCGAATGAATATTGAACCAACCACCAAACTCAATATCACAATCGCCGCTGTGCCAGACATTCCGGTAAAAAAATACAGCATTTTGATATCTGATACTTTCCAGTATGGCAAAACAAAAAAGCGTTCCAGCGATCCGGAATCCATTAAAAGTACCGCCCAGGCAAAGAAGACCAGCAATATATATTTCAAACTGCGCAAGGGAATATCAAGCCATTTCGGAGGAACTATGTTGCGGCCATTCTTACCGCGTCCTAACCGCCATAGCCATTCGGAGATAGTTCCAACCGGGCAAAACCAGCCACAGAACGATTTACGTAAAACAAAGGAAATCAAAACTGCAAATCCGAGGATTACCATTCCGGCCGGGTGAACCGGATCCCAGTCACCGGTTAGAAAAAAGTATTTCCAGCCCATCAATGATCCAATGGGCAGAAAACCTTCTACTCCCGGTGGCCGTCCAATAGAAACCACCCCTCCGGATTCAATCTGTCGCACCCAAAAATAAAATTGCAGACCGATTAACATAGTCAATATCAAAACCGAAAGTTGAACCCAATTTCGTGGCGACCAGGCAAAGGGTTTGATTCTTGAGCTGGCAGATTTCAGAATTGAGTTTTGCTTATTTTTCATGCCCGATAAATTAAGACTGGAAAGTCTTAATTAGCCAATTGATCTTGATTCCCCAGCAGGTATAAAACATGAGGGGCCGGTAATCAACCGACCCCTTCTATCCCATGTTGTCAATCAACCAAATATTACAGCCAAGAAGAATCTTCACAATCTAAAGGAGGCTTTGATACAATAATCGGGAAATCCTCAGGCAAATCAGCACCGATCAGCGCCAATCCAATCGGGTGATATTGTACCTGTATTCCAGAAATTGGACCAAGAGAGATGTAGAGTCGGCTGTAAATGTAGGTAGTCATAGCCATAGGACAGCCACCAATTGGATTGGTTGTCACACCATTCCGGGTTATAATTCCAAACAACAGTTTTAACGCAATTTTTCGACTTCTTTATCGATTCGAACATAGATGGACCGACCGGCCATGGAACCGGCGCAACCAAGAATAACATTATCATTTTCATCGCGCCAATTGCTGATGCTGGAATCAGTAATCGGTAACCTGGAATAGACATACTGGCCATAATTATGACTGGGGACATAAACAGTCCAGCGGTACAGGCCGGGAAAATAGAAAGTCGTAAAATCACCGCCAAGATAGATACCGTTTTCCAAACTGATCGGCGCGGCGGGGTGATCGGATATAATTTCGATGGAATCGGGGCGGAAAATTCGTTCAATTTTCACCCAGTAAACGATGGGCTTGCTACCGGTAGTCCAAATTGGCGCCAGCGAATCTTCTTCGGTCACCATTAATGTGTCATTATTCATGATGAAGAAATTAGTGAGAAATTCTACTGGTGGCTCCGGCTGGAAGGTTGCTTCAATCACCCGGGAATGACCGGATATCACAAATGAGTATTCATTATTATAATTAATTGAATCATAAAGTGTGGAGATTTTATAACCACCATAGCGAACGATTTCTTGCAAATCATCATCGCTTTCTTCGGCGATAGCTATGGAATCGGCCACTGCCTGCCAGGCGAAATCAGCTATTTTAATCCCGCTGGTATTATTAAACAATTCCACGGTGTAGGTAGAATCGTGTAGTTGACCTAGAATTTCATCCAACTCATC
>JABMPO010000406.1 GCA_013203015.1 Fidelibacterota bacterium | reverse complement strand
CTGGTTATTAGTGTAATACAGGAAAAGGGTCACTAATGGCCATGAAGCCAAAAAAAATTGTACTAGCTGGCTTAGTGGTAATAATGGGTCTACTGACAGCTTTAAACTTTATTATACCAATTACTGAATTAATACCGGCGACACGGATCTCGCAATCCCCTTCATTGCCGATAATTATTGATTTGATAACCATAAGATCAATTATACGAGTAGTAGATAGAAAACCCGAACCGGAATTAGTTCTGCTTGGTTCACTCGATTCGTTAGTAAATACTTCATTAACAGCAAAAATCAGAAATCCGTTCAATATATATAAAAATAAAATTACAGCGCCGAAGAAAAAAATAGTCCCACGAAAACAAAAAATTTCCTTAAAAACAAAAATCACCCGTCCCAACATTACCCTTGAGGGAATTGTGTGGGATGCTCATTCTCCTTATGCAATTTTGGATGGGAATATTCAGCAGATTGGTGACCAAATCGAAGGTTACACAATTCACGTCATTTCAGACACCATGGTTACCCTGGTTAATAAAAATGACATTTACAACGTAAAATTCAGAGAGGAAAAGTAATAATGAACAGCACTAAAAATACTTATGCCAGACTGATAATAATTATTTTGCTGATCCCATTTTATATTTTTGCCCAGACTGCATCCAAAAATAATCCAATAACACTCAATGTTCGTGACGTCAGTTTGAATAAAGTCTTAAGAATAATCAGCGAAAAAAGTGGTTTAAGTTTTATTCCTGATCCAGCGGTTAGCGATATGCGGATCACTACAGCTTTGTCAGATATCGATCCTCACGAAGCACTGAAAATAATTGCCCGATTATACAGTCTTGGCTTTCAGGAACTGGGGACGACCGGCAAATATGTGGTCACCGATTTAGATGCCATTGCGGTTGAAACTGAAGTCGGTTTTTATATTTGTGAATTCGCACCGGCAGAAGTCATAGTTCCGGTTATTGCGAAATTTCTAACTCCGGATGTGGGTAATATCATGATAGATGAGCGTACAAATACGCTGATTTATCGCGATACGGCAGAAAATCTCAGAGTAATCGAAAGGATAATAAATACCCTCGACCAACCATCAAGGCAGGTCTATATTAAGAGTATCATCGCCGAAGTATCTCTGACGAAATCCACTGATACAGGTGTCCAGTGGTTCACCGAAACAGAGAAAGTGAAAGTAGCCACCGATTTTGGTATAAAGTCTGTTCCAACCGAGCTGCCGCTCCAGCCGGAACTCCCCTTCAGCACCGGTTTAGGTATCGGTATTCTGGATATGAATATCGATATGGCCATCACCATGTTATCTTCAAAGAATGATCTGAACCTCCTTTCAACACCTTACCTGATCACGCTTGAAAATCATTGGGCAACCATTGAAGTTGGTGATCAGATACCGTATCAAAAATTGAATGAATTCGGTATTACTTCCTATGAGTTTAAAGATGCCACGGTTAAATTGAAGTTAAGGCCACAAATAAATAATGATTCAACAATAACCATTTATCTGGAGCCTCAGGCAAATTTTCAGCAGGGTTTTACTCCTGATGGCGTACCGATAATCGCGACCCGGAGTGCCAAAACGCAGGTAGTGGTTAAGGCTGGTAAAACTGTTGTGATCGGTGGTATAATGCAGGAATCAGATGT
The DNA here is from genome assembly GCA_013203015.1 of Fidelibacterota bacterium. GTDB lineage: Bacteria > Fidelibacterota > Marinisomatia > Marinisomatales > TCS56 > JABMPO01. The sequence continues at coordinate 1,102 of JABMPO010000406.1, read as the reverse complement.
AGTCAATGAAACCAGGGTTCCCATATTAGGTGCTATCCCCCTGATTGGAGAACTCTTCAAATCCCGCAGAATCACCAGACAAAAAACAGAACTGGTGGTAATGTTAATGCCAGAAATCGTTACAGATGATTTAATCCGATTATCCAATACGGCTACCGATCGATTTCCGGAAAAAATGAAAGCAACGATACAATGAACCAATCTAATAACACTCAGAAAAAGCAGGTCGCACCGATCATTGTGATTGATGATGATGAAAGTATTCTGGAATTCTTTCGTGATGTGTTCAATGAAATGGATTTAATAATTGATACCGAAACTGATGGAATGACAGGCATTAGCAGAATATTGGAAAAAAAATATGAACTGGTCTTTCTTGATGTTATGCTACGTGATATGAACGGGCTTAAAGTCTTAAAAGCTGTTAAATCGGCTTATAGTGATATCAGGATAATAATGATATCAGGATACCTTACCGAAGAAATAATCGAGCAAGCTCTCTCCTATGGTGCCGATGGTTACCTGTATAAACCATTATCGGCGATGGATGTTCTATCCAAAACAATCAAGTTTATTAATCCCGAGACCATGAAAAAAATTAAATTGAGATAAGCAGCTTAAACTTATTATTACGAAAAATGGCTAAGAAAACTAAAAGTAATGATTGTTGACGATGATCGTCAGCATATTGCTTTACTGACAACAACCCTGCAAAGGTTGAATTACGAGGTTGTGGGAACAGCCAACACCGGAAAACAGTCAATTGAAAAGGTTAAATCGGTTAATCCCGATGTGGTCCTGATGGATATATTTATGGATGGGAAATATGATGGGATCAATGCAGCGGACCGGCTCCGGGATATAGTACAAATCCCAGTGATATTCTTAACTGCCTTGACTGATGAAATGGTGATTTCTAAAGCTTTAGATACCATCCCCTACGGTTATATCCTCAAACCATTCCGGATTGAAGACCTAAAGGCTGCAATTGAAGTTTCCCTGATCCGTTTTAATTATGAACAGAAATTGAAGACCTATCAAAAAAAGATTGAAGAATCTGAAGCCTTATTTCTTGGAATCTATAATAATCATCAATCCGGTT
>JABMPO010000405.1 GCA_013203015.1 Fidelibacterota bacterium | reverse complement strand
TAAAATGACTCTGATACTGGGGTTTTTATTTTTCAATCAATTGCTGGCACTATCGGCTACTGTAGACCCGGAGATTACAATTCGCAAAGCCAATACTGCCGATCAACGAAGATCCGGTGATAATCAATACAATCTGACCGGCACTACCTTGACTGATCCCATTGTTGTCCGCGTGCTATCCGGCAGCATACCTCTGGCTGATTACCCGGTGCATTTTTCGTTGATTGCGTCGGCTAAAAAGGCCAAAGGTGCCGTTGTGGAACCGACGCCAGTTCTGACCAATAAGGAAGGTTTTGCCCAATCTGTAGTCAGTCTGGGATCTAAACCGGGTGAATACCTGATCGCCGCCCGGCTGGCCAATGACCAGGTGGATAATAATCAAATCTTTTTCAAGGTTCACGCCCGGAAACCATCCTGGGTCTTTGTACTGGTAATGGGTCTGGTGGGTGGATTGGGATTGTTCCTATTCGGAATGGAAATGATGTCCGGCGGTATGAAAAAATCGGCTGGCAACAAGATGCGCACAATCCTTGAGAAACTGACAAAAAATCGGGTTATCGCCATGTTTGTAGGAGCGCTGGTGACTATGACAATCCAGAGCAGCAGCGCTACCACGGTAATGCTGGTTAGCTTTGTCCATGCCGGCCTCATGACCTTCGTACAGGCTCTGGGCGTAATCCTGGGATCGAATATCGGTACCACCGTTACGGCTCAGATCATCGCCTTCAAGATTACGGATTACGCATTGCTGATGGTGGCTGTCGGCATCGGGTTTTATCTCTTTGGACGCAAGGAAAGCTATAAATATTTGGGCGAAGTAATCCTGGGCTTTGGACTGCTTTTCCTGGGTATGGCGCTGATGTCCAAGGCCATGTACCCCCTGCGCGATTATCAACCTTTCATCGATATCCTGAAAAGCCTTGAAAATCCCCTGGTCGGTATCCTGGCGGGAGCGATCTTTACGGCACTGGTCCAGAGCAGCAGCGCTTTCACCGGGATCGTGATCGTCCTGGCGATTGAAGGCGTCTTGACCCTGGAAGCTGGCATTCCCCTGATATTTGGCGCTAATGTTGGTACCTGCATCACAGCCGGCCTGGCTAGTATCACCGCTTCGCAAGAAGCTCGGCGAGTAGCCCTGGCACACGTAATTTTCAATATTGCCGGTGTTCTGATCTTCCTGCCTTTCGTTGGACCCCTGGCGGATTTTGTCCGCAGCCTGTCACCCGGTGATGCTGCTGTTGCCGACCTGGGAGCTGTCGTTCCACGGCAAATCGCTAATGCCCATACAATCTTCAATGTAACAGCCGCGATAATCTTCCTGCCAATCGCGGGCTTATTTGCCAAATTAATCAACCGTCTCATACCAGAGAAAATCATCGATCGAGGTCTCCAGCCCACCACTCTCCACTTAGATGAACGACTGATCTCTACACCAGCGGTCGCCATCAACCTTGCAATCGCCGAAATCGCTACGATTTTACGATTGCTGGATCGGATGGTGTCTGCAATTATCCGACCCTTTATCGAGCCAAAAGTTGGTGAGGATGTGAGTCATCCCCAGTTGAACGTGATTGAGGGTATCCAGATGCGGGAAGATAAGATTGATTATTTGGATCAGCAGGTCTCAAACTATCTGTTGGCCATCAGCCGCCAGCAGCTGGATGACGAGCAAACCAAGGAAGTCTATGGCTTATTAACAGTGGTGAACGATATGGAAAGTATCGGCGATGTGATCAACCGCAGCCTGATGCCAATGGTCAACCTGAAACTGGTGGCCAATGCCGATTTCTCTGCTGAAGGCCGGGCAGAATTGATTTCCTACCATAAAAAAGTAATGAAGCAGATCTACCGCCTGGAATCATTTTTTGACCGCTTCAAAATGAAAGATGTGGAAAAGATCATCAAGAAACGTGGTAAATACCTTGATCTCCAGTACAAATTGCTGCAGGAACACCTCCAGCGGGTTGGTACTGAAAGGGTTGAATCGGTTTCGACCCATGAAGTCCATGTAAAATTGATGGATACATTGAAGCGGATTAATTCTTATATCGGTGATATTGCCAAAACCCTGGCAAATGTTATCCTGCCGGAAACCCACATTCCATTAGGAGCTAATCAGGAGGATGAACCGGAAGCAGAGTGAAGCAGGAATTATAATTTGCGCTGCTGGACCTGAGAGTGATTATTATACTTTCTATCCTGCAAAACTGGTGGAAAAAGATAGCAAAGGATAGACGAATTGGTAAAATAATTAATATTTAACTGGTGAGGAATTTAATATGGAAAGTTATAGTTTTAAATTCATTCTGATTTTGTGTATTAATTTTTTTCTGTCAGCATGTGATAGGAGTGAAGATATGTTCAACATTGATATAGAAAAACCGCTGGTGGAAAACGCAATCCATAACAGCATTGGCTGGGCAAAAAATAAAGAAATTGATCTTTTATACAGTGTCATTGCTAATGACCCAAATTATCTTGAGGTCGATCCCAACAACAGGATTATACATGGTTTTCAGGATTTCAAAAAAACTGAAGATTTCTGGATGAGTGATGATTTCAAGGCGATCAGCTATGATATAAAAGATTTAAAAATAAACTTTTCCAAATCCGGTGAAATAGCCTGGTTTTTCTGCCTGCTTGATGATATTAATTCTTGGAAGGGACAACCGGCGAATTGGGTAAATACCAGATGGACTGGAGTGCTGGAAAAAAGAAACGACAATTGGACAATAGTTCAAATGCACTTTTCGTTTGCCAGTGAATAATAAAAAAGTCCCGAATATTCGGGACTTTTTTATTATTCACTGGCAAACGAAAAGTGCATTTGAACTATTGTCCAATTGTCGTTTCTT
>JABMPO010000404.1 GCA_013203015.1 Fidelibacterota bacterium | reverse complement strand
GCGTGGTAGCACAACGGCATTGTTTTCGGGAGTTTCCATAATATGATCAACTCCTTGAGCCGCTGCATTTGCCGCCAGCAAAGCCACTTGAAAAGATTCTTCGCCGATTGCATTATCAAACGAATCAATATATTGTTCACCCCGATCACAGGAAAGAGCAATCCGTTTCAAATAGGCCGGATCGTGCACTATTTGTGGTAGTTGTGAATCTCTGATCTCCGGAACAATAATGGTCAAACGATTTATCAGATTTGTTTCCGATAAATTATCGATAATCGCTTGTATTCGCTCTGGCCTTTCCGGGTGGCCCGGTCCTGTATCGTGGTCTAAGAATCGTGGGGAGTAAAGAAGGCCGGTGCTCATCACAAATTTCCCATCAATATTTGCGTCTACGTGGTTGTTGAGTACGGCCAGTACGTCCTTTGCCCGGTCTGATTTTGCAAATATGACCATTGTCAAGATAGATCAAAACCGAAGCAATATTCTGAATATTCTCTGCTACAACAGCCGAAAGAATAATCGTTGTGCCCATATCACGGCTCATTTTGATGATTTTCCGGTTGAACTCCTGTTGCATAGGCGTATCAAAATGGATACCATAATCGTCAATCAGCAATACTCTGGGATCTGTCTCCAGCGCCAGAATCGTATTAATCCAGGCTTTCTCCCCCGGTGATAGATTTTCAATATTTGCATTAAGCAGCAATTTGGTTTTTCCGGTGTTGAAATAATGATTAATTATCTTATTAAAGATTTTAGGGCGTTTAGCCTTAATATAACTCAATAAGGAACCCCGGCCTACATTGTTCATACTGGCAAAATGAATTGAAGGTTCGGGTTTAATTTTACCTAACCAATTGGTCGAGAACTCGTCATTGTCATATTTTAAAGTTCCCGAATCCGGTTTTATTAAACCAGCCAGGGTTCGCAGTAATACACTTTTTCCGGATCCAATTGGTCCGATTATTCCATATACTGTTCCACGGTGTATCTGCAGATTCCCTACCTGCAATACCGACCGGTTATTATAATCTAATTTGATACTTTTTAAATCATATATTAAAGTTGCTTTTTGATTCATCGAATAATTCCTTTCTGTGACGTATAATCCGCCAAACGATGAATCGGTACCTTCTACCTGATTTATTAATCTTCCAAATAGCGCTCCGCGTCTATCGCTGCCATACAGCCTGATCCAGCCGCAGTTATTGCTTGTCGGTAAATACTGTCCTGCACATCACCACAAGCAAATACACCGGGAACGGATGTATAAGTTGAATCCGGCTTGGTTACAATGTACCCTTTAGCGTTCAATTCCAACTTAGTATTGAATATTTCCGTATTTGGTGTATGACCAATGGCCAAAAATACTCCATCGCAGTCATCTTGGCGAATTGTCCCAGTTTTGGTATCTTCAAGTTTTACCCCAACAACACCGGAATCGGTTGTTCCCAGAACTTCAGTAATAACCGAATTCCAGTGGACATTGATCTTGGGATTATCCATGATGCGTTGAGTCATAATTTTTGAAGCGCGCAATTCGTCCCGACGATGAACTAGCCAGACTTCAGAAGCAAATTTGGTAAGAAAAATAGCCTCTTCGGCAGCGGAATCTCCACCACCGACAACTAATACTTTTTTATCACGGTAGAAAAAGCCATCACAAGTAGCGCAGGCAGATACACCATAACCCATTAATTTCTTTTCTGATTTAAGGCCTAACCATTGAGCCGAAGCTCCAGTAGAAATAATGACTGTATCGCTGGTGTATAGATTATCCCCGGACCATACTTTAAATGGTCTCCGAGAAAAGTCAACTTTGGTGATTTGATTAAAAACAGTCTCAGCACCGAACTTTTGGGCTTGTTTCCGCAGAGAATCCATCAATTCTGGTCCGGTTATCCCTTCGGGAAAACCTGGAAAATTCTCAACTTCCGACGTAATTGTTAATTGCCCGCCTGGCTGCTGACCTTCAAAAACCAACGGTTGTAAATTGGCGCGTGCGGCATATATTGCTGCCGTTAATCCGGCAGGTCCTGTTCCTATGATGATGACTTTCCGATTCATCTGTTTATTTTTAAATGACCTCGTCTAATAAAGTGGTAATGTTACTTTTAGGCACTGCGCCAACAATCTGATGGGCCACAGAGCCACTATTGAAAATAAGTAAATTAGGTATGCTTCTGATTCCAAATTTCATGGCGGAATCGCGATTATTATCCACATTAAGTTTACCTATTTTGGCTTTACCGGCATATTCCCCGGCAATTTCAGCAATCGTAGGAGCAATTGCTTTGCATGGACCACACCATTCGGCCCAGAAATCAACCAATACCGGTATTTCGGATTTCAAGACCTCATCCTCAAAGTTGGCGTCAGTTAATTCTACGATTTCTTTTGACATAAAACCTCCAGTAGTCAAGAGTAAAAAGGTTATTGGTTATTTAATTCATTTACGAATTATAAAACGGAAATCAGAGAATAGTATCTGATATTCTTACCATAATTTCGGTTAACAAAACCAATATTGTCTACATCAATTTCAATGATTTCTACATTTGGCAGCCATACTGCGGCCAATTTGCTC
>JABMPO010000403.1 GCA_013203015.1 Fidelibacterota bacterium | reverse complement strand
ATGGGCAATTACTGACTCGATCTCTGCCGTAGACATATTATTTATCAAATTATCCCCCAGAACAACCCGACGTGTTCTGCCCAGTCCGCCTAAAAACGCATTTTCCTTTTTAGTCTGTTTGCTCATGTCTTCCATGAAAAATCCACTGGCTTTCAGTCCGGTTCGCTGTAATAAAGAACTAAGTCTTTCCGTCAATTCGCCGGTTTCAATCGGAGAATATTTGTTAAATAACGGCATGATTATTACTGGGAATATGGTTGCAAAGATTATACTTACTAAAGCCACAGCGATTGCTGCAATCAACCACCAATTTTGTGGCCATAGACTCATTATCAGGAATAATAATCCCAGTAAAATCAGAGAAATGACTAGACCAACCATCAGAGATTTTAACTGGTCCCATAACCAGGATTTCACGGTCTGATTTGAAAAACCCCAAAAATGTTCACGTTTGTAGCCGCTGTAATAACCAGTCGGTAGTCCAATTAAAAATGTTAGCAATGTGAATGAAAATATATAAATGCAAAAAGCCCAGATTGCTGATGATTCAGGCAGCAGATTTGCCAGTTGTTTACTCAATCCGCTAAAGTAGAATAAGAGAATTATAATCAACGAAATCAGAGAATCTAATAAGCCGATCAACCGCCGCTCTTTTTCATATTTCCGGGCTTGATCTTGCTTATCTTTTTCAAGTAAATGATGAATTATATACATATTAATGTTCCTGATGATTAGAAGGGGAATTGGCAATAATGAAGTTTCGGAGTGGTTCGAATTTTTGGATCGGGATTTTATGGTTGGCTTCATATATTTCCAGGCTGACTCGATTCCCCCGCTCCCGCAAACGATTCGCGACCATTCTACTTTGATCAGGAGCGACGATCTCATCATTGAATCCGTGCAGCAGCATTACCGGTGTTGATTTACCGGATTCGGAAAATGATTTGACCGTTGTGTCGATATCCCTGATAAATCCAGCGATCGCAACAATTCCGCCAACCGCGTAAGAACGGGTCAATCCATATTCCAATCCGAGGCAAGCACCCATGGAAAACCCGACAATAAATGTATTTGCAAAGGTAAATCCTTCGAACTCAATTTGAGCTAACAATTTATCCAGTAAATCAAAAGCCTGGTCACGATCCCAGGATTTGCTTTCCGAGCCGCTATACCAGGAATAGCCTTCCCCATCATTCAACTTGTGTGGGCCTTGCGGCAGATACCAGCGTGCTGACCTGATACGAACTCCACGAGCAACAGGTATCATGGACTTAGAGTTACCAGACCAGCCATGTAAACCAACGATAGCAATGGTCGGTTGATCGTCAATCTGATAAGAATCCAACTGCACAACAAATATTAATAAAGATCACAACAACAATCCTCAACAACCGATACAGTTTCAAGATTAAAATCACTGCCATTTAATTCGAATTTGAATCTAATGCAGGCTTCTAATTCCAATTCAGGTAAAGTCGGCGATAATTGCTGAAGATCATCCTGGGTTACTGTTTTATACAGATAGCCACCGAGTACGCCACCGCCACAGTCACCGCATTCATCGCTTTCACAACCTAAAAAGACCAGCATTAGAAATATAAAAACTAATTTCTTCATTGTGAAACCGAACGGATTGCGGTTGGTGAGTTGCTAAAATTCGATTCAGAAACCAAAACCCACTTACTATTACCGGGAGTTTGGGATAATTCCAGTCGATAAAGATCGCCGGTGGCTGAATCAAGCAGGTAATGCCAGTGGGTGCGATCAATTGTAAGCGATTGTAATTGAAATCTACCATTTTCTCGGTTTTTTTCAATTTCCGACTTCAGGATATTTTCCAGGCGATCCACATGATATTTAATCGAATCATCCTGAGCTGGCTGAGCTGCCGTTATTAAGAGTACAAAAACACAGGTTAATATCCCGGTTATTATCCCGGTGAGAAATCGTTTCATATTACCTCCAGAATTGTTGAAATGTATGATTCCAATTTACGGTCATAAATAACATGATCGACAATTGTCTCATAATAATATTTACGACAATTGCGTAATTATTTCCGTTGATATCTTATTTATTATTATTTTTAGCAAGGTTATTTCTAATCAAAGACATGACTTACATGTCAGAACATGATAATCGGGAGTTCACATGAAGCAAGCAGGTATCTATCTGGTAATCGGTGGAGCAATATTATTTGTTGTAGTATTTATTAGTAAGATAATTAGTTTCATTATTGGCAATCCTTTGTTGGGATTGGCTTTAACTGCTATCCTAATCGGACTGATTCTGATTCTTACAGCGATCTACAATGAAAGAAAAAGCGATCCTGAATCCAAAGAGTTGGAGAAGGTAGAAAAATGATTATTGTCACAGCTGAGAATATAGCTGGCTACAAAATAGTAGAATGTCTGGGGACCGTTGTGGGAAATACGATCCGCGCCCGCCATATTGGAAAAGATATTGTGGCCGGTTTAAAAACTGTGATTGGTGGTGAAATTTCGGAATACACTAAAATGCTGGCCGAATCGCGCGAGCAGTCGCTAAACCGAATGGTCAAACAAGCCGAGCATCTCGGTGCTGATGCAATCGTAGGCATGCGTTTTCAAACATCGATGATTTTGACCTCAACTGCCGAATTACTCGTCTATGGAACAGCGGTTAAATTAGAAAAATCCTGAGACTGACCCGATTCTTACTATTACTTACGATATTCCAGCACAATTTTAAGTAACCTGGAAACACGGTCCGGGTCTACGCTGTTTTTCCAATTTCCATCAGCTTTAAACCAGGATCCGATTATCATTCCGTCGCAAACCGGAAGATAATCGATTACATTATTTTCATTTATACCTGAACCTACCAAAACCGGGATATTTACATTTTCTCGAACTGTTTTTAATTCGGAAATACTAGCGGGACGACCAGTTGATTTACCGGTTATAATCACTCCATCACTACAAAATAATTCCGCTGCTTTTGCTGTGTCTTCTATACTAATATCTGAAGTTAGAATGTGTGAGCTATGTTTCTTCTTTATATCGGTTATCACCGCGATATGGTCCGCCCCAATTTGTTTTCTGTAACGTAATAAAGTACCGGCATCGCTTTCCATCATTCCTTCGTCGGCGAGATGGCCAAAGACAAAGCCCTCAGCTCGCACAAAATCTAGTCCAGCAGCACAAGCTGCCGCTATTGCCGGTTGATTGGCGCCAGCCAGAATCTGGATTCCGACCGGCAATCCGGTGGATTTTTTAACCTCATAACCAATAATGCTCATGGCAGCAGTAATCTCCGGTCCAACATTCCTATTGAGATAGGGCACATCATGCATATTCTCGATTGCCAGCATATCAATTCCGGCAGTTAAATAAATCTCTGCTTCTTCTACCGCATTTGAGATTATCGGCAGCATTTTTCCGGAATAACTGGGTGTGCCAGGTAGTGCAGCCACGTGAATCATACCAATAACACAAGGGTTCTTACTTGTTAATGATCTGAATAAATTTTGCATAGTCGCTTTACTTCTCCCCTATTGCAACAGTATCATTTTTCGTGTTGCAACATAATTATCAGTTACAAGTCGAAGTATATACATTCCACTGGAAGCTGACTGACCATATTGATTTTTCCCATCCCAGCTTAAATTATGAAATCCAACTGATTGGTTACCATGCTCCAGATTCGCAATCATTCTGCCATTAATATCATATACCGAAATATCGATAAAAGCCCGCTGCGGTAAATAATAGGTGAACTCTGTTACCGGATTAAATGGATTCGGGAAATTTGGATAAAGGACAATATTAGCGGGTTGAATCGATTCAGTATTGGTATTCAAAACCGGGCTACCGGCATTGATCCAGCAGGTATACCAGATATTGGCAAGATTAAGAATCGAGCGATGGATAGCATCAGTAGTGACTGAATCCAATTGCGCCCACATTATATCAATATAGGTTGAGCCATAGTCAGGATCGACGCTGGATGCTGAATCGTCGGCAGTCATTACCAGGTCAACAACCGGATAGATATCTTCAATATACTCGAAAACAGAATCGAGTGGAGAATCCCAGTATATTGCGGTCCCGGTAGGTAGCGGTAATTGCGATAAGTAAGGGTACATCATCTGGGTTTCATAGCGTGAATGAATCCCATAATTTCCGGTTAAACCACCATTATAATTCAGAGTTAAATGCAAAGGTTGATGTGAATCAGCCACATAATGACCTAATTCCGCTGCTATTTGCCACACAGAATTCCAATATCCACCGGCCATCGAAATAGTTAATTCAGTCATCCATTGGTCAATCACCCAGGGAACAGTACCGTTATCAATAACAATACTGGGACTATACAGTGCCTCCAGCGAATCCCGATCATGCGGTAATGTACCCAGAAAATATTCCGGGTAATAATCAATATCAATGTAGTGATAGTAACCGGGTTGGCTATCGGTATCAGGGTCCGTGGCATGATCGTGTAAAAAATCACGTTGAGCTTGAAAAAAGCTCATCTCTGGTGGCAGATAATCCACTGCATGTTCATTGATATAGCGGTGGGAAGCCCAACCCCAGCGGCCGGATTCGGCAGGTAAAGCTGCTAGCCCAAGTATTAATAATAATAATGATCGTAAAATTATTCTAAGTTGATTTGTATTCATGTGGTCTACTTGATCAATTGCATTTTTTTGGCAATGTTGTAACCTGGTGTAATGAGCAGGTATAAATAGCTGCCAGACGCCACCAGATTATTATTCGCATCTCTTCCGTCCCAGGGAATTCCATATTTACCAATTACCGCCTCGCCGGCACTGAGAGTATTGATGTAACATCCCATTAGATCATAAATAACCAAGCGGTAATTCACGGATTCCGAGACTTCAAAGGTAATCATTGTCCGTGAATTAAACGGATTGGGATAATTCGGCAGCAGAGTAAAACTTCTGTTCACTGTTCCTGATTTACCGTTCACTGAACTGTATTCCTGATTACGGTAAAACTGCAAACCACCGGTGCCTTTTCCAATGAACAAATCAGGGTCTCCGTCGAAATCAATATCACAAAATTCCGGATAAGCGCCCGTTTCCGGAAGGAAATCAAGGCTATCAGCCAGAACAAACTCCGCATTGATCGCATCGCCAATGTTATCGTAAATATATAGCCGGTCACTCCAGATTTCAGTCAAGAAGGT
>JABMPO010000068.1 GCA_013203015.1 Fidelibacterota bacterium | reverse complement strand
TGAGCCAACAGGTAATCTGGATAGCGTGATGGGTGGCGAAATCATGGAAATTCTCCAGACGCTGGTACGCGATTTCAATACTACCATTACGATGGTAACACATGATGAAAATATCGCCCGGCAGACTGACCGTATTATCCGCTTGTTTGATGGTACCCAGGTTAATTAGGAGTCATCAATGTTAAAGAATTACCTAAAAACCGCTATTAAAGTGTTATGGCGACATAAATTATTTACTTTTATAAGCCTGTTCGGAATCAGCTTTACTTTGCTCATACTGGTTGTGGCTACATCCTTTGTCGATCACATCTTTGGTCCGGTTGCCCCGGAAAAAAAGCTCGATCGTACCCTATCGGTGACAACTGCTGTGTTAGTATCTAAAACCGGTGGTATAGCCAATGGCCCACTTCTCAGTTACCACTTCCTGAATAAATATGTTAAAAATTTGAAAACGCCGGAGAAAATTTCCATTTCTTCGTTCCATAGTCCGGTAGTGGTTTACAACAACAAAAATAAGATCAATTTCGATCTGAAATTCATCGATGGCGAATTCTGGGAGATTCTTGATTTTAAATTTCTGGAAGGCCGTCCATTTAGCACAGACGATGTTACCAACCGAACTCCAGTAGCTGTAATTAACGAGGATTTGAGAAAACAATATTTTGGTGATGCTCCGGCCATTGGAAACACAATTAACGCTGATGGCACAAATTTCCGGGTGCTGGGTGTGGTGAAAAATGTCTCACTGATGCGGATCATGCCCTATTCCGATATGTGGGTTCCACTTACCTTTTCCAAAGTGGATTTTCATAAGCCAACCCTGATGCAGTTTCCGGGCTGGTTTGCAATGGTTCTGGCTCACTCGCGATCTGATTTACCTGCAATCAGGCGCGAATTTGATCAACATTTAACACTGGTGGAATACCCTGATGATCGCTGGAAAAAAATAATTACCGGAACATCGACTTATGCTGAAGCGGTGACAAGAAATATCTTCAGAAACGAGGATGATTCTTCGACACCTTTACTGACATTTATTTTTGTTCTGATAATATTGTTCATGTTGTTGCCAACGGTTAATCTGGTAAATATTAATTTAAGTCGAATTATGGAGCGGTCCTCTGAAATCGGTATCCGGCGAGCATTTGGAGCTACATCATTAACTCTGATCGGACAATTTATTACCGAAAATGTCATAATAACATTGATTGGTGGTGGCATCAGTCTTTTACTTTCGCTAATTGTTATTGCTGCCCTGAATAACAGTGGAATGATACCGCATTTGCATATGACAATGAATTTTAGGATATTTTTCACCAGTTTGTCATTGGCTCTGTTATTCGGATTATTATCTGGCGTTTATCCAGCCTACAAAATGTCATGTCTGAATCCGGTTGAGGCGCTTCGGGGAGATCAAAAATGATTAAACAAATGTTCAAACTTATCTGGAATCGCAAACGGCGCAATTTTCTCATGATGATCGGAATTTTTATATCCTTTTTTGCCTTATTCCTGGTGATGACAACTATTAATTACAATATTGGCAATTATCTGAAACCACTTGGATTTGATTATCGGAATGTCTGGTATATTTCCATGGATTGGAAAAATCAATCTAAAGAGGAGATTACCACTACCATGCGGCAGGTTGAGCGTGCGCTGGAATCGATTCCGGAAATTGAACAATTTACCTATTCCCGCAGTTATTTATTTGCACCTGCTGTAATGTCAATGGATGATATTACTTATCAGGGAAAAACCGTAAGCGCACACTTAATGGAAAGTGGTGATGAATTCGCAAACCTGCTTAAGATGGATTTGGTTGCCGGGCGTTGGTTTGATAAACGTGATAATGTTTCAGTTCGCCGGCCGGTGGTCATTAACCGGGATCTGAATGAGAAACTTTTCGGCGATATCGACCCGGTAGGTGTAATATTTGAACGCGACGATAAAGAATATGAAGTAATTGGTTTGGTTGATGAATTTCGTAATAGCGGGCAATTGACCGGAACCAAGAAAGTAATGTTTGTTCGGGTTGAAATTGATGATGCAGATGGGTGGGATGAGTTTGCTTCGAGTGAATTCGGCCGTCTGTTGATCAGGGTGAAACCGGGGGCAGATATCCAATTGGAAGAGCGGATACTCAAGCAATTGTCATCGGTGGCCAGGGACTGGTCACTGAAGTTAAGCCGATTGGAAGATGTACGCTCATCAGCCAACCGTACTTCAATGATAATTCCAATTATACTGGCTATAATTTGTGGGTTTCTAATTATCAATGTGGCCCTGGGTCTGTTTGGGATAATCTGGTATAATACCAATCGACGAAAGGCTGAAATCGGTTTACGACGGGCCATGGGATCGACAGTTAAGCAAATCTATAGTCAGATCATTGGCGAAGCGCTGGTTTTATCGATCTTTGGAATTGGAATCGGATTATTTTTTGCAATACAATTTCCATTACTCGGATTAATACCATTTATCAGTAATGCGACTTATTTTGTTTCGATTATTATATCGATTCTGGCTATCATTGGTATAACCGCATTGTGTGCACTTTACCCCAGTGCTTTGGCCGCTAACCTGCAACCGGCAATTGCCTTGCATGATGAATGATTGAATAAGCTTAATTGCAGTGATAAATTGATTGGAAATCCATGTCCAAGATTTTAATAGTAGATGATGATCCTGCCGTACAGGCATCGCTGGCGCTGTTACTGAAGCATGCCGGGCATAAACCAGTAACTGTATCAGAACCGGAGCAGGCTGACAAAGTCATTGCTGAAATTCCGCCTGACCTGGTGCTGTTAGATATGAATTTTTCCCGGGAAACCAGCGGCCAGGAAGGTCTTGATTTTCTCAAGCGAATCAATAGCGATCAGCCCAATATCCCGGTAATATTAATTACTGCCTGGGGTTCAATAGATCTGGCTGTTGAAGGTATGAAATCCGGTGCAGTCGATTTTATTAATAAACCCTGGCAGAATGATCATATGCTGGAATCCGTTGAGACTGCCCTTAAAATTTATGATAGTCAAACTATCGCTGGATCAATTTCAGGTACTCGCAGTGAGTTGGACACAAAATATGATTTATCAAAAATAATTGGTGAAGACCGGCGGTTACTGGATATTCTGGCAACGATTGGTCGGGTTAGTAAAACTTCAGCGTCGATTCTAATACTGGGCGAGAGCGGTACCGGAAAAGAACTGGTGGCGGAGGCGATTCACTTGAACAGCGAACGCGCCGACCAGCCTTTCGTCAAAGTTAATCTGGGTGGAATTTCCTCAACGCTATTCGAAAGTGAAATGTTCGGTCATAAAAAAGGAGCATTTACCGATGCCCGCAGCGATCGTAGCGGACGATTTCAGAAAGCGGATCACGGCAGCATTTTTCTTGATGAAATCGGTGATCTTCATCGAGCCAGCCAGGTAAAACTATTACGGGTCCTGCAGGATCGAACATTTGAGATTCTTGGATCGAGCCAAGCCCGGCAGGTGGATGTTCGGCTAATTTGCGCTACCAATCGGAACCTGAATCAGATGGTAAGCGATGGTGATTTTCGTGAAGATCTGTATTACCGTATAAATCTGATCACGGTTAAATTACCTGCGTTGCGGGAACGAGTGGGTGATATCCCGATTTTGGCTCGACATTTTGTTGATAATCTGAAAATTATCTATGGTCGCGCAGATTTACAGGTCGATAACCAAGCTCTGGAATGGCTGAAAACGCTATCTTGGCCGGGTAATATTCGGGAATTGAAAAATCTGGTAGAACGCACGGTATTGGTATCGGACTCAAATCTGATCCGGCAGCCTGATTTTGCCCGCCAGCTTGAACGGGCTCCAAAACCCAATACAAAGACCTCATTGCCTCAGGTAGGCGAAATGACGTTGGAAGAAATTGAAATTTCCATGATTCAAAAAGCGCTGGAATTTCACACCGGGAATATCAAACAGGTTGCCCAGTCGCTGGGTCTTAGCCGAGCTGCCTTATATCGTCGTTTGGAAAAATACGGAATCAATGCATGAAGCTCCGTACCCAGTACGTTGCATTTGTCGTTATAATCCATATCATTTTTTTTATTCTCTCACTCCAATTGCTGGAAAAACAGCGCTGGTGGTTCCTGTTAACTGAAATGATGATTATTGTGTCGATCGGATTTTCGGTCGGATTATATCGCTC
>JABMPO010000067.1 GCA_013203015.1 Fidelibacterota bacterium | reverse complement strand
GAAATCGAATGTATAGCAACATTGGAGTAACAACATGGCCAAAAAGCATAAATATCTGCTAATCGTAAATCCTGAGGCCGGTAGCCGCAATACCATGAAAGCGCTGCCGGAAATCGATCATATTCTGCGTCGTGAGAAAGTAGATTTTGAATTCCATTTCACTGACCAACGCGGTCATGCAACACAACTGGTTCAGGAATATGGTGATGAATTTGATGTTGCGGTCTCGGTTGGAGGTGATGGTACTATCAATGAAGTCATCAATGGTTTACCGGATTTGAACAAGGCCCTTGGAATGATTCCCATTGGCACCGGAAACGATTTTGCCCGCAGTTGTAGCATCCCCCATGATTCACTGGAAGACGCCATTAAAATCATTCTCAATCATGATGTAAAAATGGTTGACGTGGGGGAAGTCAATGGCCGCCGGTTCATCAATGTTATGGGAATGGGTTTTGAGGGTCGTGCCAATGAAATCGGAACTAAACTCGATTTTATTAATGGCGCTCCCCGCTATCTTGCAGCAATTGCCTACACATTTTTCACCTACCGCCGCATGCCAGTTAAAATCAGTTTTGATGATGTTGTCCTTGAAAATGATTTCTTTCTGTTGAGTATTGGCAACGGCTGGAATGTGGGCGGTGGACTCCAATTGACCCCAAAATCGATTTTAGATGATGGTTTATTTGATATTTGTTACATCGAAGCTATTTCCCGGCCTCGAATAATTGCCGTATTTAACCGATTATATGATGGTACCGCTGAAACAATCAGAGA
The DNA here is from genome assembly GCA_013203015.1 of Fidelibacterota bacterium. Taxonomy (GTDB): domain Bacteria; phylum Fidelibacterota; class Marinisomatia; order Marinisomatales; family TCS56; genus JABMPO01. The sequence goes on along the minus strand of JABMPO010000067.1, from coordinate 1,398 downwards.
AGCAAATCATTACCGGACTAATAAACTGACCATCGAAAGTAAAGAACGATTCTGGATTCATATCGATGGTGAAAAATTTGCACATGACCAAGATAAAATTGTAGTAAAAATCATTCCCGCTTGCCAGCCGGTAATAGGCAATTGGTCAGCTGATACACGCTTTGATACATAAAATCATAATTGTATTTATTTTTGTCAGTACAGTGATTTTAGCCGAGACCGCCGATTCTTCGGCGGTCTTGTCGCCTAAAAAAGCAGCTCAATGGGCATTTTTATTTCCCGGGGCCGGACAGGCTTACAACGGAAAATATCTTAAGGCCAGCTTGATATTGGGGGCGGAGATCGCCGCAATCTGGCGTTTCTCTGAAAATAATCGGATGGTAAAAACCTATTCCATTGACTACTCTTTGTCTGAGAATCGCTATCTGGAAAAGCGGAACAAATATGCCTGGTGGATATTCTTTACCTATATCTACGGGGTATTGGATGCGGTTGTTGATGCTCATCTCGCGCCATTTGACGAAATAATGGCCGAAGATCTGGAGTCTTCGCAAATCGAAAATCAAACCACAGAAATGGAAAATGACTAATCAAAGGGAACATTGGGGCTCACGAATCGGCTTTATTCTGGCAGCCACCGGATCTGCAGTTGGATTAGGGAATCTTTGGAAATTTCCCTATATAACCTGGCATAATAATGGTGGCGCGTTTGTACTGGTTTACCTCCTTGCCGTAATCATCATCGGCTGGCCAATTATGATGGCGGAAATTCTTATTGGTCGTAAAGCCCAATCCAGTCCGGTACCGGCTTTCGAAAAATTGAGTGGTAAAAAATGGAGTCTGGTTGGTTGGCTTGGTGTCCTGACCGGCTTTGTTATCCTTGGTTATTATTGTGTAATCGCCGGGTGGACATTTTCCTCATTTGTTTCCTGTGTGAATTGGAGCTTCACCGATTATGTTAAACCGGGAGAAGGCGCTTTTGGGGAGTTTATCGGTAATGGCCTATTGCAGATAGGACTATCGTTTTTATTCCTGGTTGCAACTGCTTTAGTTATCTGGCGGGGTATCAAACAGGGAATTGAAAAAGCCGCCCGGATTCTCATGCCGATACTATTCGCTATTATCATTTATCTGTTGGTTATGGTCTTATTTCTGCCTGGGCGAAACGAAGCCCTACAGTTCATTTTTAATCCCAATTTTTCCGAATTGCCAACTGCCGGAATTCTGGAAGCGGTTGGACATGCCTTTTTCACACTTTCACTGGGCATGGGAGCCATGATTACTTATGGTTCCTACATGAAAAACAGCGATTCCATATCCCGTAATGCGGCTTTAGTGGTTTTACTTGACAACCTGATTGCCATTTCTGCCTGCATAATAATGTACACTATTATATTT
>JABMPO010000402.1 GCA_013203015.1 Fidelibacterota bacterium | reverse complement strand
TGACTCCAATTAAATAAGAATGTTGATGCCAATATTTGGAAAGTGAAGGGAGACTAATATGTCAAAAATCGGTGTAGTTTTATCAGGCTGTGGAGTTTATGATGGAACCGAAATTCATGAAGCGGTTATTACTTTATTGGCACTGGATCAGGCAGGGGTCGAGTCGGTGATCATGGCTCCGAATATTGGACAACTGCACGTGGTCAATCATCTCAGTGGTGAAGAAATGCAAATGGAAAACCGTAATGTACTGGTTGAATCGGCACGTATTGCCAGGGGTAATATTCGTGATATTGCTTTGGTGAACAGTACTGATCTGGATGCGTTAATATTTCCGGGTGGATTTGGAGTAGCTAAAAATCTGAGTGACTTTGCAATGGTTGGTGCCGATTGCGAAATTTATCCTGATATATTGCGATTAACGTCAGAGATTATTGAAGCGAATAAACCCATTGGCGCTATTTGTATCGCACCGGCTTTCCTCGCCAAAATATTGGAATTGATGGGTAAATCAGCGCGTTTGACCATCGGTAATGATGAGTCAACAGCAAAGAATATTGTTCAAATGGGCAGCAAACATACGGTTTGTAATGTTGGTGACATACTTGTTGATGAAACTAATAAAATAGTATCTACGCCTGCCTATATGGTCGGAAACCGTATCAGTGAAGTTGCAATTGGAATTGAAAAATTGGTTGAAAAGTTAATTTCTATGTTATAAATGAAAGGACTGCGATTGGGGTTTGCTATTTTACCAAGTCGACGTCAACAGATCCGAGTCCAATGGAGATATCCAGTTCAATATTTGGATAGCGCTCGTTGAAATCGGTTGTACTCCATTCTTTATGTCCGGTTTTTACCATTTCATCCACATCAATTGAAGATAAGAAGCTATCTTCAACTCGGAGAGTAATATTCGCCTTTTCAGGCAACACCAGATCAAGTGAGCCAAGTCCCACTTCAATATCGCCCACCAGATCGTTCTTCTGGGTACTGAGATCGATATAAGCAGACCCTAGTCCAATATCAAGATTAATATATTTTGCCCGCAAATTTCCCAGTCCATAAGCGTTCAAATCACCTAGGCCGCTTTCAATATAAATTTCTTTGCATTTGGTTTTGTTAGGCTTATCAATCTTAATCTTGGTATCGCTCAGGCCGCAATCCATTTCTAGATTTGAAATAGTTAAGTCGGTCAAATCTATATCAGTTTCGCCCACTCCGAAATCCAATTCCAGATTGATCAAAATTTCCGGCGGAAGTTTGAAATCAAATTCTTGAGAATATTCATTATTTAGATCAGAAAAATCAAAACTAAATCTGATACCATCATCTTCTTCGTCCGCGCTTTCACTGGAGTGACTTCTGCTGCTGCTACGGCTACGGCTGTGACTAAATTCATCCTCATCTCGGGCATGCCCAGACTTGAGTTTTGCCGTAAAAACACCCTTTGAACCGTAGTTTTCATAATTTACAACTGGGGTAAAATCCTCTGAATTATATTTAATTGTTCCGATAATCATATTTTTTTCACCCGCTTTAATATTAAGCGATCCCAGGGAATAATCGAATTTGACCTCCAGGTAGTCCACATCGGAAACATTATAGGAATAATCCTCGGTGCTATAGTCACCTTCCTCGGCTTTGCCGGACGAGTGCTCATCATGGTTTTTAAAAACTTTAATAATTGGAAGGCTGGGTCGAATTGTCAGAATTTGGCTAAACCCAAAACTGAATAATAACAAGCATGGCAGGAGCAATTTTCTCATTTTATTCTCAGAAGTTAAAATTAATTCTGATTGTTGATTCCCAGTAATCAAGGCCACCTAAAGGTCTGGCAATATTTATTCGCCAGTTTACATCATCAGAATCCGTGGAACCAAGACCGATTCCGACTGAAGATTTACCATTTTCCATTATGGAGTCGATATCGGTTAGATCATATTGATCGCGCATCCAGGCATTTCCGGCATCGCCAAAGATAATAATGGTCCAGTCACTGTCTATAAAATCAGGAGCAAAAACAAATTCGCCATTGATCTGCGCAAATTGGTCACCAGTCTGGAGTTTGTACGGATAGGCCGCAATTGAGCCCAGCCCACCGACTCCAAAATGACGAAACTCTGGTAGGGTTCCGGTACTTGTCCCGGCTAAAACGCGAGTGCGAATTACTACTCCACGGGTAATTTCTAATCCACAGATCGCCATTCCCATGAAACGTTGGAAATTATCGTAAGCATCAGCAGAAATAATCTGTTCACCGGTAGCATAAAGCGCTATCCCGGAATTGTATGGGTCAAAATTACGCGGTTTAAATGCAAAGGTGACTCGGGCACTCT
>JABMPO010000401.1 GCA_013203015.1 Fidelibacterota bacterium | reverse complement strand
GGACATGCCTTTATTTTTGTGTTAATTGCTATTATTACTTTCAACCGTAAGGATATCTTGACATGATCAGATTGTATCTGTGGATAATCATAATGTTTTCGTTTGCATCCGGGCAAATTACCAGCCAGGCAATCGTAGATAGTGTTAAAACCAGATATGATCTGATTCAGGATTATTCGGTTCAGGTGAAATTAGCGGTCGAAATGCCCGGCTTCAGGATGCCGCGGAAACGAATAAAACTGTTTTTCAAACAACCAGATAAACTGAAGATCGAATCCGATGGTTTTGCCCTGGTTCCACGGCAGGGTCTTGGTGTCGCTGCTATCCTTGACAGCCTGACAGCAATAGAAATAATTGGAGAAGAAACAATATTTGGGTATCCCTGTTGGATACTTAGAGGGAGGGGCAGGGAAGGCGAGTTGCAGTTTGAAACCAGCGCTTGGGTTGATCAACAGGATTGGGTCATTCGGCAGATCAAATCAATGATTGATACCACCCAGGTCGCTCAAATTGAATTAGAATATAGTCTGATTGACAGGCGTTATCTACTGCCGATTAAAACTACGGTCATGATTGACCTGCCACAGTTAATGGCTACACGAATGGATCATTATGATCCGGATGGTTCCCCATTCCCGCAAGCTAAATCGTCGGAAAAAGGAAACCGCAGTGGAAAGGTTACACTGGAATTTAATCGATACCGCGTAAATCGAGGTTTAAAAGACAGTTTCTTCAGAGAATAATATTCTATCTCAGGGGCAGTAAGTGTCCCAATATATAGCCAATAACCGTACCTACCAACAGAGCCAGGGTAATTACCCTGGAATTAACAATATCTTTACCGTAACCTTTACGAATAGCCAGTACCGAAACCAGATAGGCCAGGGCATTCAGAATCCAGAAAAAAGGGATGGTCAGGACTTTAACAATTAACGGACCGGCAAGTGGGATCATGACAATCAACGTTGCCAGACCGGCAAAGGCCTGAGTGAACAGCCCGACAACCAGGGTACCAAAAACAACAATTTTTTCATCAACCCCCAGCAACAGGGCGATTATAACGGCTATCAGGATTCCCAGCCAGAGAATCAGAATTTTTCGATAACTTTTAAAAAAGGATTTTTTACTCATTCTTTAATCTTGCTTCCAGAGTAAAGCCAAAAAGCTTAACACTGGCCTGGATAATTTTTTGATCAGCACCCCTTGTTACCCACAATTGGCGGACGGCAGCGGGATGTATAATATACTCAGAAAAATAATCAGTTTGCTGGAGAATATTTTCTGAAGCGCCCGTGGCAGGGATGATATCGAGCCGGTAATGATCGCACAGGTAGGTAGAATTACCAATATTCAGACTGACCGAATCGGCCCACAGTAATCTTGTCTTATAGAGACTGCCTTCGTGCTCAAGCTCAAACCAGCGCGCATCCAATTGTTCAGCCGGTTCTTGGGTTATTCGAGCCAGGATTGTGAAAATTGTTTGGGTGTCCGGGGGACGTTCGATCCTGGTTTCGGAGTTATAAACAATCTCATGAGAATCGGTGTCATATTCCAGAGTTAATTTTTGCTCAAAATTACCTTGTTTGATTTTTTTATTATAAGTCCGTATCCCAAAATCAACCGAATCGAAGGTAGTGGAATATTGATTATCAACCGGCCAGATCTGATCGAGGATGCCGATAGTTTTCGTCCTGAATTTTAGTTGACCAGGCGCTGGATGATCCATCTCAACACTGACACAGGGAATGCCCAGAAAATCGATTTGGTAATCCTGTGCTAAACTGGTATTGGGTAAAAAGAAAAGTCCAAAGGATATTAAAACAAGGTAGCAAAGCATAGTAGGTTTATGGTTCATTAATCAGGCTTGTGATAATCAATTTGTGAGCATTACTGTTGCCAACCAGCAGCATAAATATTTGATTTGTAATTTGTTCATTGTTTCCAGCGAAATTTACCGATCAAACCCAACAGACCGATTACCGGAATATAAAGCGGTTGTATTAGAAACCACATAAGAAAAGTGCCCGGTCGCATTTGTATTTTGAATAACAGCAAGCCCTTGAATATCACCGAAAAATCTGCTAGCATTTTCAGCATCAGTACTACAATAATTTCACTGAAACCGGTGGTCAGCGCAGCGATCAGGAGCGCGAGATTCAGACTGAAGGCGCTTAACAGGAAGAGGAAGAAAAAGTGGTTGTTCTGTGCTGCCCGGGATGAATTGGAAGCCCAACGCACTCGCTGGTTAATAAATTCCTTGATGGTACCTATTGCTGCTGTCTGGACTGCCCCGGCGGGATTGGTGTTGAATTCCGGTACCGCACTGGCACCAATAGCTTGAATCAGATGCATGTCATCACCGGAAATGCGCTCAGTAACCGCTTCGAAACCATTGATCTTTTGAAAAGCGCTACGCCGATAGGCCAGATTCTGTCCCGAACCGGACCAGGCCCTACCCCAACCGATACTGCCGGCGTTGGCGGCCATCAAAGCCAGGAAATCAAGCTGTTGGTAGCGATTTAACCAGCTATTCGTTTCCAGGGCCACGGAAGAGAAACCTGCTACAATCCCCGTATCCGGCTTGAAGCAGCTAACCATACTGGCAACCCAGGTTTTTGGAACGCGACAATCGGCATCGGTGGCGACAATAATATCGCCGCTTGCAGCCCTGACGGCAGTAGTGATGGCATGTTTTTTCGGCGTCATGGAAGCTAACCGCTGCTCAATTTTTATTCCCCTCACCTGTGGGTTTTTACCTGCAAAAGCATCGATTATATTCCAGGTTTCGTCGCTGGAGCGATCATCGACAATTATTATTTCAAGCAATTCTTTTGGGTAATCCTGTTTAATTAGATCAGTCAGGAGTCCGGGCAGGTTTTTAGCTTCGTTGCGAGCTGCTACGATAACCGTTACTTTAGAAAGGCTGTCAGGCGCCATAAGTGGGCTCTGTTTCAGGTGGAACAAACCGCTCAGAAAAAACAACACAAAAAACAGATACATTCCCAGGCTGAGAACCAGGGTCAAGTAAAGTAAACTCATCCCAGAGGCAGTAAAGCGGTAGCGATCATGAAATACAAAAAAACCCCCAGAATATCGATACTGGTCGTAACAAACGGTCCTGTGGCAATGGCCGGATCGACATCCATTCGCTTTAGAAACAGGGGTACAAAAGTACCAATTGAAGTTGCTATCAGCATTGAGGCACAGATACTGATCCCAACGACAGCTCCAATCATTGGGGTGCTGGCAATGAATTTGAAATAGGCTACCAAGCCCAGTAGTAGTCCATAAAAAATACCAAGTAGCATTCCGACCTGTATTTCTTTAAACATCACGCTCAACGTGTTGGCTACGTCAATCCGGCCGGTGGCTAATCCACGTACAACAATAGTTGAGGACTGGGTACCGATATTACCGCCCATGCCGATAATCACCGGAATGAATGCCGCCAGAATCAACCAAGTTTCCAGCATTTCTTCAAAAATGCCAATGATCAAAGCTGCAGTAATACCGCCAATCAGACTGGCAAACAGCCAAGGCAGGCGACTTTTGGCATTACCCCAG
>JABMPO010000400.1 GCA_013203015.1 Fidelibacterota bacterium | reverse complement strand
ATGGTAATCAACTTGCTTTTTGTGGTTTGATCACCAGTAGCTACAATGATATAAGTTCCGCTGGCGGCTGGAAAATTAGCGCTGGTCCGGCCATTCCAGATTAGCCTGGTTTTCCCAAATTCAATTGGATTATTTTTAAGCGAAATAATATTACGGCCGGTTATGTTAAAAATATTAACAGCCATTGATTGGGTAAACCGACTGATAATTTCGATGGTCATCTGGTCTAATGTCGGATCAAATGGATTGGGATAAGCCAGAGCGATTTCAAAATCATCAGGAATTATAAAATTCCCGGGTGCGCCGGGCTGAAAGAATAATTTGAAATCCCAATTATTCCCCAGCGTATCCTGACTGACTACAGCCAGATTAATGGAAAAGTAATCATTGGGGATATTTAGCATATTTCCGGAAAGCACTTTATAATTGCCGTTGCTGGTTTCGAGAATTGCCAGCAGATTTAAATCGCTGGCTGGTCCGCTCTGGTTAGTTAAAGATACCAGAATGGGTGAAAACGTATTGACTGCAAAATACTGACTGGCAAACCGGTTTAGTCTATAATTGTATACCGACAACGTATCGCCGGCCAGATAATTTATTGTTGCTTCGATTGGTAGTAAACCTTGGACAGGGTAGCTGTCAGCTTCTTCATAACTGTAAATTCCTGCATCATTTGACATGATCAGATTGGCAGCCACCATCTTGTTAAGAGCGTCCTGAAACGATGAATTCACCGGTTCCAGAGCTTCTGTTATTTCCAGATGACTGTAGTCATGCAAATAGCTGTCATGAATAATGCTCCACTCAAATATCCGCCGGATCGTTTCATAACCGCCCAGGTGTTCATATATGTATTGGAAGAAAATGAATGAGCCATAGACATGACTGCTTTCCAGGTCCAGCGATAGATATGGCCGGCTGAACCAGCTCGGCATATATTGATAACAGTCATTGACGTCATCAAAAACAATTTCTTCCATCAATACGGCTGTGCCTTCCAACAACCATAATTCATTAGGCTCCCAGTTGCCGTAATCCCAGCCATCATATCCAAATTGAATTGAATGGAAAAATTCATGGGCGGCAGTTACTTGAATATTCTCTTCTTCAGTATTGGAAAAGCCTGAATAATTATTGCGAATTTCCATGTAGCTGGTCCAGGCATTTACTTCTGTGACTGAAGAATTATCATTATCGCCGACAAATTCATCGGGATAGGTTAATGCATAATAATACTGGCCAAGATTTTGAATGTATACATCAAAATGATCTGAACTACTCGTATTAGCGTCGTTGGGCGGTCGGGTGAACTGCATTGAATCAACTTCCACGAAGTACGTGCGCTGAAAGGCCGCAGCAACTGTTTCCACATAATCCGGGATACCGATCACACCACTGGAATCCGCTGTACTTATAGCATGGTCACCGGTGGTGTCATAATGTATCCGAAATTGACCGAAATCCAGATAATTGTCCAACCCAGGTCGTAGACGGGTAACATACTTTCTGGAAAAATCGAACCTTAATTGTTCGAGCTGCTGTCTTTGTTCGGCCGGTAGATTATGCCCATTCAGGGCAATTTCCATCAAGTAGGGCAGTAAGGATTCCGGTGCATCCCGGCCCTCCAGCGCCGCGATCAGGTAATCGGCAGCCTGAATCGTTGGAATCTCACTGGATTCAGCAAAGAGGGCTGCTAATGAAATACTAAATAATAATATTATACGCTTAACTATCATCTTCAGCGTCGGGCGGACGCGGGGGAGGTTCCATATCACGCATGCGGCGTTTGCGCAAATAGAAACGTATAAACAAGGCCATTAGAACCATCCCTAACACGTAGTACCAGGCAAAATATAGCGGTAGCTCAGTCATTTTATCAGGGGCTTGATATGTTTGTCAAAGAGATATGTTCCCAGCACCAAACTCAGTCCGGCGCCAAACTCCCAGCTTGTCCCAGCGCTATTGTCCTGGTTGATAATCCCGGCAACGGTCAGCGATACGCCAGTCATATATAGAGCTGAGCGGATTTTTCCATAGGTTGTTCCGGTTGCTATAACCGCTGGTCTGGAAGGGGGTAAAATAGCCGGCTGGGTCTGTTGCTTGGCTGCCTGGAGCGAAGCGAAAACTTCCGTCAATGGAAAGCGTAACGATACCAGCAATTCCGGCGGTCGATCGGATTGATATAATTCAAATGATTCCAATGGCTGGTCCAGCTCAAACATTAGCTGGGTTGATTCACCCACAAAGGATAATTCCAGTTTCTTAACCGGCGCTATCAATGGGGTAGCCATTATTTGATCTGAATCAGTCCGGGCGTTCATGATCGTCAGATAAAAATAAATATCTTTGCGGATCCAACCGCTGGTATTCTGTAAGTCCACCGGCTTATTGGTCATAATCCGCAGGAAAGCGCCATTCTTTTTGCTTTCGATGGACAGACCGGTAATAGTGGTCTGTGCCGGCAGGATTACTGCCGTGCAGATCAGCAATTGCAGCATGATTCGGATCAGTTTCATGAGTCGCATTGGGTATTTAACCTGCTAAAAACTAAGTAAGTTTCCATTAGTGATACACGGGAAATATCAATGCCGATCTATCAATTAACTGTTATCGTTAAAACCAGATATTTGATGGACATTATATTCCGGCACGACATTTTTACTCGTTACAATTTAGTGAAATGGTTCTCCGCTTCCACTGTAACGATAAGGTAGCCGTTATTAGTCAGGTTGAATTACTAAATTCCTAAAATGAGCCAATGTTGATGAATGAAGCCAAAGGGCGATTGTACCTTCAGACTCACCATGTTTTAAATCGTTTACGATAAGATTGGGTTGTTCAGCCTCTGCCACATAAAATTTCGCAGTAGTTCCGAAGACTTCAATTTTTAATTTTGTCCAGTTACCTGGTATAAGATCGGCATACGATTCATACATTTCCGGGAATTCCTGTCGCAGTCTATACCACGGGTATTCAGGGTGCGAAACATATTGAATTGAGTGATTACGCTGAACTTGGTTGTTGGCCCGGCCATTGGTAGGACGAAGGTAAAAACACTCATATTTATAATTTTTTGATATATTTACACGAAAGGCAACACCAACAAATCCCCTAGCTTGAGCGAATGCACCGGGAGCCGGTTCACCCGCGACTTCAAGCTCAATAGTACCATTGGTAAAAGTGATTTCAGGGATTAATACAATTGTCTCAAGATCCTCTGCTAAATCAATGTCTTCTGGGGTTGTAACCCGAAGGGAATATTTGCCCTGGTGTTCAACAACTGCCGCCTTTACATTTATCAGTTCAATATTTTCCAGTGAATTTAGCGGAAAGAATATTTTCTCAGTGGAATTTTCTTGAGACAGACCAATTTGACATAAAAATATTAACACAAAAAGTTTGACTAGTCGATTTATTATTTTCATTTTTCCCATCCTATTGATATGCTATTTATTCTCCTTGTTACATCGCTCCAGCATTGTAATAAATTATATTAGGAGATCTGACAAATTCCAACCGGACTATTTCTCCGCAATACAATAAAGGTGCTTTGCCCCACGCAAATATAACTCATTGCCGACGACAACGGGCGATGCGGAAAAACTATCCTCGAGCGTATTTATAGCCAAAATTTCGTATTGAGTGTCATGCTTTATGACCTGGGTAGTGCCATTCAAACTGGCAATATAAATTCTTTTTTTAACACCAACTGGTGATGCATATACACCCCCAATTCCTTTGAGCCTTTGACGACTATAATATTCTTCACCGGTGGTAGCATTAAAGCAGGAAAGAGTACCGTCATTACTTTTTAAAAAGTACAACCTATCATCATAAAGCAGTGGTGACGGCGTATAAGGGGTATCTAGATCAAGGGTCCATACCAGCGCTTTTGAACCGGCTATATTACCCTTAGCTTCGGACAAATTTATCGCCTGCAGGGCATTCCCCCTGAATCCGCTCATAACATAGACAATATCATTGGCTGCAACTGGTGTCGGAATCACATTCCGGGTCATACCACTGCTTTCCCAGAGCAGCTCCCCGGTAGCCAGATCATAACTGCGCACCTGACTGGTTGCACTGGTAATGACCTGTGGTTGTCCATTGCTTTCAACAATCAGGGGTGTGGCCCAGGAAGTTTTTTCATCGCGAGCTACTTTCCATAATTCCTGGCCGGTTTTCTTATCCAGTGCGATTATAAAAGACTGACCATAATGGTCCCAATTAACCACGATTTTATCATTAAAAAGCACAGGAGAACTGCCTTCGCCGAAACTAAGCTTGATACTCATGT